>DASPQK010000281.1:0-11491 GCA_035624985.1 Syntrophobacteraceae bacterium
ATTATAAAACAGCCGATGTGGGGCGCTCCTTCCTTGACCAGCCGGGGTTATAGCGTGGTCCGACCCGAGACCCATCTGAGAGATCGTCGCCGGGCCGTTTTAAAGTGAAGGAGAGGGGTTGGGATCCCCTCTCCTCCGTGAGGCGTTTCGTTCCTAAGGCAGCTTGTAGCCGTCGATCACCTGGATGCTCATGACGTTATAGACCGTGCGGTCCCCGCCTTTGTCGCCGGGCGGAATGAGGCGCGCGAAACCGTCGAGGGCGGGAACGCTTTTGCCGTAGGCGACAGTCGTCTGGGAGGCGCCGCCGAGAGCGGGGTTAAGCTCGGCCACCGAGAAGGCCTGCTGGTAGCAATCGGTGCCGGTGACCAGAACGTAGAACGCCCCCCAGGCATTCTTGCGCGTCTTCGTGGATGGGTTCTCAAGGCCGGCTTTGTTCAAGACGTCCCAGAGCAAAACGCCGCCATATTCGGTAGGCCCCTGCATCCCCTTGCCGCTGGTGTAGACTTCTTGGACCGTGGTTTGGGGGAGTTTGGCAAGATCGGTCGCTTTGAACACCATCCCGCTGTGGGACACCCCGTCGCCGGTCACTGTGAACTGGGTCGAGGCGCCTCCGGCCCCGCATGACGTGGCGGCGAGGTCCTCCGCCAATGCTGACCCGGCCACAAAAGCGAAAACGAGAGCGACTGCAAATACCGACGACATTTTCAATTTCCCTGGCATAATTCTCCTCCTCAGTTTTGTTTTGTTAGGATGCGCGAAACCTCGTTTGAGTGTAAATTGCCTGAACTGGACGAGGATATTATGTAAGGGTCATTATGTCAAGTCTTGCATAACGAACATGACAAGCTAAGCTGGTGAAGATACGTGCCCGCTGCGGCCACCCTTTATAGCCTCATTGAAACTGCAAGGGCCTGTGGACTCGATCCTTACCAGTACCTGCGTTTTCTTTTTTCGAAGATCCCTTACGCTCGAACCGAAGAAGATTACAGAGCGCTCATACCTCAGAACCTGACCCCCGAGATTCTCGCCCAGTTTATGTCCGGGAGATAGCCGCATCTACCATCGGGCGACAATGCTGCTTCCGGTGCCTGATTATACTGATCCCGCCAGAAAAAATCTTTTGAGGGGGTGTTGTTTGGTGGACCTTTACCTCTCTGGCAAAAAGGGTTAACTCTGGTTGCCCCGAACAAATGGCGACGCGAAAATCTTATTACGAACAGTGACGTATCACTTGCACGTTCGGTCCTGAAATAATATGGTTTTCACGACTTTTGGCCGGCACCGGAAGTTCTTTCGGGCAAAAACCCGACCCGAAAATGCGGTAGGAATGCTCGGCGCTGAAGTTGGTGCATTATTCAGGGTGATTTGGGTGTATAGCGCAGAAATTGATGCATTGTTGAGGTTCTTCCATTGGGCTTTATTAACCCACACAAAGAGAGCTAGTCCCATGAAGAAAAGTTTTAGCCTGCTCGCAACAGTTGCCGGTCTGGTTGTCCTGCCGTCCATGGCGTGTGCGGCAGACGGCTACTTTGGCACCTTCGCTGCAATGTATCCCAATGCCAAAGCTACGACAGGGATATATTGCGGTGTATGTCACGACACACGCACGGGACCGGGACCCAAGGAATTCAACAGCTACGGAAGCGCGTGGTCCTCGGAACCGCATTCCACCACCGCTCAGCAGAACGCTGCTTTCATCGCTCTTGAGCCTTTGGACTCCGACGGCGACGGATACACCAATCTTACCGAGATACTGGCAAATACTGCAACAGTTATAGTGAATCCCGGCGACCCCGCATCTGTTCCTGCCAAACTGCTTTTTTGTGATAATTTCAGGAACGCCGTCGGAAAAACGATTCCGGACTGGACCAAATCACCCGATACTGCGGCCTGGACCGGTAACAGGAGCGTTCTAACCTCCCCGGCCACAGGCAATACATTCATCAACCCGATTCCTCCCAATGCGTGGAAGACGGCGCTCCCGAAATTTAAAACGGGATACATCCAAGTAACCGTTAAATTGGTCTCCATGACAAAACCGCTCATAAGGATCGTCTTTAGTGAGGCTTCGACTTCAGCTTATCGTTATGTGCAGATCACAAACAGCGGTATAACAATCGGCCAGGTGAACACGGTTGGAGGTGTCGCCCCCGATACGCCGACCAGAGTAGCCTACGGTGGATTTGCAAGCGCCGCCCACACAGTCAAAATCGCATTCGCTCCAAACGGTGGCGTCTCCGTGTTTTTGGACAATGCCGCCACCCCCAAGGTGACTCACACCTTCAGCTCGGCAGTCGCCGGGAAAATTGGATTTATGACAGCCGCCACAGAGGCGACTTTCGACAACGTGACAATCTCCAGGTAATTGGCCATGTCTTCGATGACACCCCGAAGCATGAAAACGGGTATTTTCTGCATGAGGGAAGTCAGATATACGACATGATCGTGGCAGAAATGCCGGTGTCCTTTCGATTCCGGAAGGAGGCCGACAAAATAACTGCCCCATGCCATGCAAATTGTCCGCGGGTGGTTTTAGTAAGGTAGTCGCCGGATGCGCCGACCTTTCAACCCCGAGGGATCTCTCATGGGAAGCACGCCAGGTTCGGGTATTGGACGGCACAGCGCTCAAAGGTGAAGGGTGAGGGGTGAAGAGGTGAAGAGGACCCCCGGATCGAGTCCGCGGCAGGCGGCGAGTATCGAACCGCAGAATGTAGAATGTAGAATGTAGAACCGCAGAACTGCGCTATGCGCAGGTGGTGCGCAAGGACACTCGTCCGCTCAGCGCGGACGCCGCCAAGTCCGGGGCAAGCCCCGGATCGGGGCGCTGGAGGAAGCTCAAAGGTATTGCCCGCGTCAGGTTTCCTAACGGAAACGTGAGGCTGGTTTCATATAATTGATCGATCCACCCGCCGCCAGAATGTTCGCTGAGCGGCTTTGGGATGGACGCCATACCGGAGATGATTTGACGCCCATCGAACACGGTCGCCGTTAAAGGGCCGTTTTCCGGGTCACACATCCCGTTTTAAGACTCCAAAACGGTAAATCCGAGCCCGCCGTTTCCTTGACACGTAAGGCTTTACCATGGTCCGACCCGAAATCGAAATCGCAAATGCGGTGAGACTGAAATCTATATCGAGACTCACTTAGGGGGCGGGCTTCAATGGGGCCGCACTTTTAAGGTGCGGTGAGACGAACGGCTCCCTTGCCTCATAATCAGGAGACCGGGGCTTCAATGGGGCCGCACTTTTACAGTGCGGTGAGACTCAGGGTGTCTCGCATTAAACGGCCTCTCACGCCGGCTTCAATGGGGTCGCACTTTTAAAGTCCGGTGAGACTCGTCCAGCCAAATTACATCCTGTTCCGTTGCCTGGCTTCAATGGGGCCGCATTTTTAAAGTGCGGTGAGATACGTGGTACCAGAACCAATGAGTCACGGCATGCTCGCTTCAATGGGGCCGCACTTTTTAAGTGCGGTGAGGCAACATCATCCGCTGTAAGCACCTTAACCAGTGGATGCTTCAATGGGGCCGCAGTTTTAAAGTGCGGTGAGACTGACTAAGGACAATTCCAATAGCGGCACGACGGTGCTTCAATGGGGCCGCACTTTTAAGGTGCGGTAAGACTTATCTCGGAGCCACTTCATTTCGGCGTAACCCTCCCTTCAATGCGGCCGCACTTTTAAGGTGCGGTGAGACGCGCGGACGCCGATTAAGACTCCTGCTCCGAATGCGCTTCAATGGGGCCGCACTTCTAAGGTGCGGTGAGATGTTCCTTGTCCCTCTTGCCCTCCTCCCACTTCTTGCTTCAATGGGGCCGCACTTTTAAAGTGCGGTGAGAATGGGAACAACGCCGGTCGTAGGGTATACGGACGTGCTTCAATGGGGCCGCACTTTTAAAGTGCGGTG
Organism: Syntrophobacteraceae bacterium; assembly: GCA_035624985.1. GTDB lineage: Bacteria > Desulfobacterota > Syntrophobacteria > Syntrophobacterales > Syntrophobacteraceae > SbD1. The sequence continues at coordinate 3,905 of DASPQK010000281.1, forward strand.
AGATTCATTAAGTTAGCTTATCACGACACGCAAATAGCGCTTCAATGGGGCCGCACTTTTAAAGTGCGGTGAGGCCGACTTCTGAAAATCGTTCACGATGCTGTCAAGGGGCTTCAATGGGGCCGCACTTCTTAGGTGCGGTGAGACAGATAAACCCGCATCCACAAAAAGAAGAGGGCGAGCTTCAATGGGGCCGGACTTTTAAAGTGCGGTGACACATGAAGATGTTGTTGGAAGCGTCGGCGAACGCTTCGCTTCAATGGGGCCGCACTTTTAAAGTGCGGTAAGACTCGACAGCGACTTCGACGATATGATCAGGTGCCAGCTTCAATGGGGCCGCACTTTTAAAGTGCGGTAAGACCAAGCGATTTAAGCGCTCGAAGCAAATCAGGCGGGCTTCAATGGGGCCGCACTTTTAAAGTGCGGTAAGACATACCTATGGCGAGCGCATCTCCGGTCAAATAGAGCTTCAATGGGGCCGCACTTTTAAAGTGCGGTAAGACTTTTTGCCCCCGCGCATCCGGGGGGCGCTTTCAAGCTTCAATGGGGCCGCACTTTTAAAGTGCGGTAAGACTGTGAGACTAAAAAGCCTTACTAGCCAACATTCCGCAGACATTAATTCGCTAACCCAGGTTTTCAAAGATCATACGCGGCTCAGAAGACACGCTTTTTGCTCGGAGGCTGTTGGGATACAAGGGTCGCGAACCTCCCGGCGTTTGCATGTTAGCAGCAGGTTCGCGGAAGCACTTCTATGTAAAAGGCATGAACAGACCCAGTCCATAATGGCAGCCTGAACCCAGTACGAAAGGACCAAAAACCGGTTCGCCAAAAGTCAGGACACAACCGTATCCTGACAAAGGCACCTCTCCTCTTCTGCATCTCTGAAACTCAAACCAGCGCACCGGTCTCCGGGTATTTACAGTAGAAGAGATCCATTCTACGTCCACAGGCTCTGGAAGCCCGTGGTGCCTGCATTCCCTGAGAATCTCCTTCTTGAGCCACTCATCGTAAGGTCCCCGCCCTTTTCTGTAGTGCCTTGCGGTGACGAAAGGAGTGGCGCTGGCCCATCTCGTGGACCATCCTCCGGGGTTTTCGTGAGACATTGAGACCAGCACAAGTTTCAGGTCCGGCAATCCGTTTGGCTGCCACACGGACCGAAGTGAATCGACGGCCTTCAGTTCATCTGGCTCAAAAGGATCGCCTGCATAGACCATGAGGTGATCGAGCCTTCCATCACCATCCTCATCGAGGGGCACGTAGAAGGCATGTTTGTGACCGCTCAAAGGCTTTCCGCCAGGGGTCTTCCCGCTGAACTTGGCAGATACGAGCGTTGGATCTCCACCCTGCATCCGCTTGTGTATCCCCATCAGGTGTGTGCGGATTCTCTCTGCCAGGGAAGCCGTTTCCTGCAGTTGCGGGAGCACGCGGGAGACCAGCGCGTATTTGGCACACTTTACCTCGACCCTTTTCGTTGTCTTTGGAGTAGGAAAGGAGCGGAGGGCATTGACAGCCCGGTTATAAGTCGTCCAGGCGAGAGCGGGTGGGTCACTCCAGCCCTCATCGAGAAGCCTTTTTGTCGTTAGCGAGACGGCCTCAATCCAAGAGCACGCTTTGCCCGTTCTGACGAGTTTTTTCCCGTTCCACCCCAGTCGCTCAGGTCGGTAAGGCAGATGTGCGTAGTCGCCGGTCGGGAGTAGACAGGCAACCTGTACCGATTCGTACTCCGATCCAGCGCCCCCAAAGGTATCGGGATAGCAGTTCCACTCGATAGATTGCTGTTCTTTGACAACACCAGCCCTGACCCAGGATTCTGACCTTCCAAGAAAACTCAGCTCCGATAGCAACTCGTTGAGGTCATCGGCGCTGTTCGTGGATAGCTCGGACTCGAACCCAGCAAGGATTTTAGCCCCCTTCTCTGATACCACGAAGGAATCGAAGATGAGTTGCTTTGCCGTCGGATCTTTTTCATTCGCGCTGAGATAGGACCGGGTATGAGCAGAACTGGCGCGCGGCAGGAGGTAGCGAGGTGTACCGGACAGGGCCTCAAGCAGAAGAATTATTCGAGACTCCTCCCAATGGGGCTTTCTTCGCTTCCACACGTCCACTAAGGCTCTGGCGAGCCTGTAGGATGATGGCGGCCACTCGACATCGCCTTCATTAACGTTCCTACCCCAGGGAGTCGCGTGGTAACGGCCGGCAAGCAGTTCAATTTGTATGATGAGCATGCTAACCTCCGAGAAGCTACTGGGCTACGCCCTGCTCTTCTTTTGCCTTCTTCAAAACTACAAGCGTCTCAAGCTCGGTAACAGCTGGTTCGGCAAACATAGGCTTGCACCGCTTGATTCCTTCCTTGACGAGTTTCAGGAGATCATCTTTTGCTGGAACCTCGAAGCTTGCAGGCTCCGTGACGGTTATGCCGTCCTTGAGCTTCAGGTCGCATGCGGTCCTTAGCCTCATGCCTCCATCCAGGAAAGACCGCACCTTGAATAAGGCCAGAGAAAGGAGCAACTCGAAGGCATCCTTCCCCAGGTCATAGCTTCTGAGTATTCCAACATCGACATTGAAATAAGCGGTGATGGCCTCCGCCGTAAACTCGACTCGCTGGTATGGAACGTTTCCGTATACGTCTTTGTCGTAGTCCTTCGCTCTGAGCTTGCCCGTCGGATCAATGGGATTATTCTTGGCTCCGCCCGATACTGCCTCTCTCACCCCTCTTGCCTCGATGAAAGCTGAAAGTGCTCTTGGGATTTTGATCCTGCCGTCTTCGAGATTCGCCAGAAAAACTCCGTGTAGAAGGGAGTTTACGTCATAGCAGAAGACCGCCTTCGCAATACGCTTCCAGTTCAGGGGAAGGTAGCGATCATATCCTGCAGCTTCCTTGAACTTTTGCTTGAAACCTTCGTCGGAGATGATGAATGGGGAGTTGATCCTGTGGGCCTCAAGCAGGGAGTTGGTTGTAGTTTTTGAATCGCCTGTGAGCACCACCCTTATGTAGGACAAGCCCTTCAGGTCATGTATGAGGTCATTGTCAGGCCCGAGGATGGTACTCTCGAAGCGATTCGCCATGGACTGGGCCGACTCCACCAGGAGCATTCTAGTCCCGTTTGGAAGCTGGTAGGTTGCAGGACCGAGATCAGCAAAGCCTGTCGGCTGGAACCTGTCACCCTGGATCGGTGCGAGTTCTGCCTGCATTAATATGCGATTTACTTCCTTAAGTTTCTCAAACATGACCTTCCCCCTTCATATGTCTTTGGATTCACTTTCAAGGACAAGGGACTCAAGTTTCCATTGGTCGGTTGTTGGTATCAAAAGGGACGCGAGAAGCCTTCGAGGATCGAGTCTCTCTTCAAACACAACGTCAAAGGGTTTCAGCTCCGATACTCTCAGACGGTATATCGCGACCCTGCATGCTTCATCGATTCTTCCGGCCTCAAGCAGGTGCACTATTCTCGTTTCCTTACGGAGACTTTTGCCCCGGATGCCCGCAGGCAAATGGAGGAGTTTGAGAAGAGCGTAGAGCCGTGAGACAGGTTCCTCTTCGACTGGCGCCCGCCATCTCCTGTAAACCTTCTTGGATTCGGACTTCCACCAGTCGATAAGAGTAAATCCCCACAGGAGGTCCTCAATTTCGTTGTCATCCGTTTCATCCCGGAGGAAGGGCATGACATCGTGGGGTGAGATGCAGAGATGAGCTTCAAAGGGGATAGTGGGCGAAAGGAACCGTTCAGCATCCAGCATGCGTCTGCAAGCCACTTTTCCAAGCCTTTCCGGCAGTGTGTTCCCGAGCCAGACATGCTGTGCGTTTCCATCCCCCCATTTCCGGGCCAGTTGTGGGTCCACCCCTGCCAGATTGGTTCTGATCGGGCCGACCTTTCCGGTCGCATGGATTGATGACAAGGCAGCGGCAATTCTCACTTCCGGTCGCCCGTTGTCGCAGAGCATTATCCAGTCGAGAGAGAGACCGAGCAGCGGTTTCTGAAGGGATGGTTTGTTGGTCCTGTCCCTGGCCGCCAGAAGCTTTTCCATTCTGCCAAGAGCGGAGACAAGCCCTGTAAAACTATGTGGGGACGGGTCATTCGTACAGGTGTAAAGGCTTTCGTCAATCCTTCTGCGAGCGCTGAGAAATGATGCCGGGAGGCTGTTAAGCTCGTCGAGGAATCTATCCAAAGGCGTCGTCACCTGGTCAAGTTCGGAGAGGTACTCCAGATTTTCACGGAATCTCACGGCGTGCCTTCCGGCAGGCAATGCCACGTAGCTCTTGCCTCTTCTCTCCAGGAAGGCGTATCGCTCGAAAGCCTCGATCCCTCGATCCACCCCCAAGGTCCCGATCCCTCTTGAGAAGTCCAGTCCGGTTCTGGCCTGCTTGGTCCCAAGGATGCACCGCCCTTCGCCCAAGAGGTATTTAAGCTCCTCATAGCTTGCGGCGTTTTTCCAAAGTGGCAGCCATATCTCCTGTCTCCCTGCTTCGCCGTATTCGCTTGACGTAAACCCTACAGGAGAAAAGTCAACTGTAAAGGGGCTTGCGATATGAGACCCCGTCTCAGTCCGCCGTACCAGGGCGCTTGAGAAAAGCAGAGTGCCTTCCAGCATGAGAACGTAGTCCCAAGCGTTTATCTTGAAGTCCTTAGTCTCAACTTCCATCCCCTGATTGAACCCGCCGGCCCTTCCAGGATCGTATTGAGCGAGCTTTCCAGGTTGAAGCCCCGGAAGGGCTGTGCCAAAGAGGGCTGAAGACAGGAGGCGGCGGGTTATATCTGGGTCATTTACAAGAAGAAGTTCGACAGTCTGCTGCATGAAATTATTGCTGAAATCGAGCCTTCCTTCATTACCGCCCGTACCGAGAATAGGGCTGTACGAGGGTTTGCGATCAGGGTGCATCACACAAAGCGCGTCGAGCCACTGGAGAGTTTTTTCAGGAAGCCTTGAGCGGCATAGAGCAAGGATAACCTCCTTGTTTCCGCCACGCTCTGCGCTGGTGCACTCGGTACGTGCCTTCTTTATGATGCTCCAGCAACGTTTGAGGGCATCGTCTCCCTTCTTCTTCGATTGAACTTCAAGTTCAGAGAGGAGCGCCTCAGATGGCGTCTTGCCGTGAAGATATCCACTCGAAGGGATCGAGTTCCTGACTTCTGCTAGGAGTTTTTCAATTTCGGCTCTTTTCTTTCCCGGCCTCATATCGGTGATCATCGAGGTCAGACCAAGAGTGATGTCGCCAATGCTCTCAAAGGTCTTTGGCATCTCGGGCCATGATTTTATGAGTCCTATTACTTCCCGGTAGGACGCAAACCTGGTATCTCCACTCTCCATAATAGATCGGATACCTTGCATTGCATCTGCGGGATAGAATCCGCTCCCTCCGTTCCAGGGCGCCACAATGGGGGTCGGGGAGTATTCCTCGCAAAAGAATGGCATAAGTGCCTCTTTATCGAGCCACGTCCGCAGAACAAACACATCGTCTCTCCAGTACCCTTTCGCGTCGGGATCTTTTCCCTGCTCCGAGACAAGCCGGAGGACAGCGATCGCTTTGAGATAGCTGGAAAGCGGTTTTGTCCTGCATGCAGGGAGGGCAATCTCATGCACCATTTAGCACCGCCTTTCTGCTTGCCCTCCAGTCCGCAACCCTGAGTAAGGCCTCCAGAAGGGCCAATCTGAAGAGGCCGAGGTCTTCGGCATCTCTTAGGGCAAGCATTCTTGCCAGCCAGCTTGGTCCGCGGGTGCCTTCACCAAATTCCATCAATGAAAGATCCAACTCGGTTTGAGCCAGACTCACCCCGTCTCCAAGATCCACCGCCGGGAGCAAGTCTTTGTCCCAGATCCCCCTAGCAAAGCGGGTATTCGGATCAGGTGGTTTTGTCTCAGTAGGGAGTGACCTGATGGAAAGCCTCACCTTCCCGTGATGTGAGGCAGCCAGGTAGGCCGCAAGATCGGGTAGTCCGTATTCTATCATGGCAAGAGCGGAGGCAAGCTCATGCCTGAAGCCACGCCTTGAGTATCTTATGTTTCCTCTCGCAGTCTTTGCCCAGATAACCGATTCATCAGCTTCAGGGGGATCACCCCTCATGGCTTGCTGTGCAACAGGATGGGCCTTGCCGACATCATGCCACCTTGCAGATATCGATAGACATTCAGCCCATCGTCTGTCTGGTATTGGACACCGCTCAAGGATCTCCAGCAACTCCAGCAGCACAGCGTCACTGTGGTCTGGCAGAGTTTGCCAAATACCTTTCGAGTAGAAATCATCGTCATTAGCTTCCTCCGGAAGCTCGGGCTTATCAACCGGACGCGGAATGTCCTTCCTGTTTCCGGTCCAGCCTTTTTCAGGACTGTAGCAGCCAGCCTCCTTTCGGAGCATTAGCACAAGACCTGGAAAGATGTTTCTCGCTCTTACCCACTCTTCCTCCAGGTGATCCCACCGCCAAATATCGATGTCCGTCGGCAAATCTCCAATCGACACGCTGCAAAGCTCTTCCCTCGAAGGTGCAGGTTCCGTCGCGCCCGGACCTTCTTTTGGCAGGTCCCTCCAGAAAACCTGAATGTCGTGGTCATCCGTCTCACGAATAAAGCGAGATATATCAATGTCTGCGCCGGCGAGGTCGGGGGTAGTGTCGAATAAATCGATCATGTCCTTTTTCCTAAGAACATGCAGATGTTTGAAGTCACCTTGCGATTCCGGCAGGTCCTGGGGGGCAGCGTTTGAAATTTCACGTAGAAGAGAGGCTGAAACTGACAACTCTTCATTGGAGTATGGGAGTGAGGCGCCTTTCTTATCGAAGTCAGGTTCGATCCAAAAGACTCTAGCACTACTGTCCGTACCCGCTCGATTACATCTCCCAAACCTCTGAACAAGCGAAGCCCATGGCGCGAGGTCTGTAATGAGCGTAGTGGCCGATACATCGACGCCGGCTTCCACAACTTGAGTGGATATGCAGATGGTGCCATTGGCTGGCGGTGGGGCGAGAAGGGCGCTTAGCGATTTCAGGCGGTCGCCGGGTCTGAAACGCGAATGGATGAGGACGAGGTCGGCGGCCTGACGTTTGCGCTTTACCTCATCGTATAGAGCTATTGCCCTCTTGACCGTGTTGACAATGACAAGTGTCTTTGTGCCCGGGCGGTGTTCCTTCAGAACGACGTCCGCAAGGGAGTTCAGGTCACTGTGGTTAATGCCCACTTTCGATACAGGTTTTTTCGCCTGAAAACGATTTCTGAGGGATGGATCGTTGAGGTCGGCATCGGACAAAGTGATTTCGTCCGTTATATGTAGCGATGGATCGAAATCAACGGTACTCAGCCAATTCTTTTGGAGCGTTGCGCTCATCCATGTGGACTTAACAGGCAGTATGGTTCCGAGCATCTTGCGGAATGCGTCTAATTGAACAGAGGTTGTGAGTCCTGCTCCCATAAGCTGAACTTCATCGAAGACCCACAGGCAATCGTTGTTGAGCAGCCCGAAATGAACAGGCCAACGGAACCTGCTCATGCCGTATCCACGGTTCAAGGCGCGTGAAATCAATTGGTCTTGGGTACCTATCAAAATTAAATCTCTATCGGGGTGCATGTCCCAGTCGGTATCGGTCTCCCCTCCCATCA
>DASPQK010000282.1:0-18191 GCA_035624985.1 Syntrophobacteraceae bacterium
GGGCAATTTTGAAGATCCCCATCATTGTTGATTGCCGTCGTAAGTATTAACTGAGGAGCGCAGAGGAAACTTCTTTAGTCTAGCAAGTTTCCATCTCGTATGCAAGTCGTCTCAGGTCCTGTACTTTAGCTCCAACTTCAAAGGCACATCACCCGCCGCTCTTACCGCTTCTTCCATGACCAGGGCGCGCTCTCGCGGAAGCCGCACGACGCCGCGCACGCAAATCACCTCGCGGTCGAACTCCACCTCCAGGGTTGACATGAAAAATGGAAGCTTGGTGAGCAGACATGCTTCAATGCTTGCGGCCAGCGCCCGCATTTTGAGCGTACTTGCCGATTTTTCGTCTCTCAGGAGGTCTTTTTCGACCAGAAGCCCAGTGATGGAGGCTGCGATCCGGTCAAAGGACATGGTCGAAGAATCATAGACAAGGTCATAGTCGGCCGGGTCCTTGCCGTCCAGGCCGTAGGCGCTAATGAGAAAACCCGCCCTTTCGCGGTCTGTTCTTTCGATAAGCCGGCGGACTGAATCTTCGTCGATCCCCTCGCGCTCGCAGACCCTTGCAACTCTGTCTTCAAGGAACGCCACAATTCGTATGCGCAGCGCAAAGGGGACCCCCTTGAGCAGGTAATTGCCTCCTCGGCCGATAACGATCACCCGGTCGGAGGCGGCTTCGTTTAGGATCGTGCTTTGCACCAGGGCCACAAAACCGCGGAAGGACCAGTCATACTTTTCCCAGACCCTTGGAGTATGTTCATCCAGGCCCTCAGTCCACTTCTCCCATTTGTGGCCGGCAGCCTTCAAGCCGGCAATGATTCGCTCCCGGTCAACGAACCTGTATGCCAGAGCTTTCGAGATCATCGATCCGACTTCGCGCCCTCCGCTGCCCAACTCTCTGGAAATGGTTAGAACTGCCATGTTATTCCCCGATCTGTTTCCCCTTCTTGTTCTTCGTGTCCAAAGAGCGCCGATCAGCGGCGATCAACCGTTTGAGATAAATTCTGCCGGCGATAATCACCCCCAGCGCGCATAGGGCCTCGAATCCATAGAGCGCGTAAACGGGCTGGTCGATATAACGGGCAAGCAGAGTGTCTTTTACCATCATCTCCGCACCCACCCTTCCCAGTATCGCGGCTCCAATGTAAATTATGAAAGGGTGGCGGTCCATGAGCATTGAAAGAAGACCGCTGGTAAAGATTACAAAAGGTATGGACGTACCCAGCCCGAGGACAAGCAGCGGGAAATTCCCACCCGACGCGCCGGCAACCGCGATGACATTATCCAGCGACATTGTCAGATCGGCGATGAGCATGATCCATACAGCTTGCAAAAGTGTCCCCGCCTCTTTTTCTTCACCGCCCGGGAACCCCTGCGCAAAAAGCTTTACCGCGACCCAGAGCAGCACTGTGCCGCCGGTGATCTTGACGAAGGGAATTGTAAGGACTTGCGCAATTGTGAAGGTAAGAGCGATTCGCAACACCACCGCTGCACCGGCGCCAAGCATGAAACCTTTTTTCCTCAGGTCCGGCGGAAGCCACCTGATCGCCATGGCGATCAAAACCGCGTTATCTCCTGAGAGGATCAGGTTGATAACAATGATGTTGAGCAGGTCCCAGAGGAAGGTCCAGGTGAAAATGAGCCCCGGGGGTCCGAGAACCAAGATCGATGCTCCTTCCAAATGAAAGTTCAAGCCAGGTTTAACTGGATGTATAATTCATGTGGAGGTAGTTTAGCCACTGATAAAGCAGATGGAGGGATTGGGGCATTTTGGACTCAGGGATTCATTTCGTCGGATGGGCGGAGCGAAGCGCAACACATCGTCTTACTGCACGTATTGGAGGGCAAATGACCAGGAGCGGACGGTTCGGAAAATACGGCGACCTGAAGAGAAAAGAACAGATCAGGGCCACCCGGGTTTCACGTTCGGGACAGGGCAAGGTGCTGTTGACATCGACAAAAGCAGCGCCGGTTGGGCGGCCCGGAAAAGGTCGGAAGAAATGAGCAGATTGATACGGTTATCGGGTTAATTTAAGAGGATTAATCTCTCCTGCCGCGATACTCAGAAACACCGGCGGCCAAGGCCATGGCGCAAACGCCGGGCTTGCTACCGAAAAACCGAGAACATCCGCGAAAGAGACGCTCTTAACTACTGTGAGACCAAAATTTATATTATCGGTGTCAGAAACTTCGCATTTCCGGCAAAATTTTTCAAAAGCGCCCTGCAGCGACCGTTTCTTATCCTCCAGCCGACTCGAGTCTTCGCCCCCTGCGGCGCCGCGTATGAAATCTTCAAGATCCCGGTGGCATGAGGACAGAACTTCAGACATTCCCGGCGCCTCGATGAGAGTCCGTAACTGCCTGCTCTCAAGAGCGTCCATCCGTGGGATCGATCCGAGCAAGTGAGCGGCGGCTGAAAAGTTCTTTCCATTTCGCTCGCATCCTGTTCGGACCGCCTCGACAACTTCCTCGACGACCTCCGGGAAACAGGTCACGAAGACCGGCATACTCTCGAGCGGACTCAGCGAAGACAGCGAAAGCATTCGGAACCAACTCTCGATTCGCTTCGGGAGCATATAGAGCAACCCGTTTGTGTCAGGTCCAAGCGCCGGTGTGAGATTGGTTTCGGCCTGTTCCGATTCCTCATCCTCAATACCCAGTATGTCCCGGAATTCCTGTTCCAAGGCGCTAAGCCGATCATAGCCCGATCCAATCTCCAATTCCTTTTCATCCAGCTCGCGTGCTATTTCCATGAAAAGCGCCGCCTGGAACAGATCAGGACTTAGGACTGAGAGCTTGCCCCGGACCTGATCCGTGGACTGAGGACTGAATGTGGGGGCTGGATTTGCATCCGGGCGGGATTTTTCCCGCAGTTCTTCCTGAATGCGGAATCGGAGTTCCTCTGTTTCATCCAAAGCCTGGCTTAGAAAGCCCAGTATCCCGCCCGGGCCTCCGTGAACCTCCGCGAAAGTCCGGAATGCCTCAATGGAGGCATGAATCCTGGCTGAAAGCTCCTCGCCCATCCCAACGGGCCATCCTGAAACTTTCTGCTGAGCCCATTCCGGAATTGGAGCCTGCCGGGCGATTTCCAACACTCTCAGACGAGGCAGAAGAATGTAGAGGTTCTGAAAATCGCCGGAGGAAAGTGTCATATGGGGAAAAAGGAAGTAGCAAAGAGTCTGGGTTTTGGTCATCATGGATCAGTTCACCTCCAGAAGATATCCCGCTTAGGAAGGGGTTTCTTTGCCAGGGCGCAGGCGGCTTCGAGCAGGCTCCTCATGGCTTTTTCTCCTTCCACCCCGGCATCCATTGTGAATTCATTGACAAAGGCGTCGATATGCAGGCGTATCACCTCCGGCGCCATTTCCCGAGCGTGCAGCCTGATGTAGGGCAAGGCCACATCGGGGTGTTTCCTGGCGTAAACCAGGCTCTCCCTGATTTTTTCTTCGACCGCACAGGCGATCTCACTGCCCAGATCGCGCCGGATGGCTATCGCGCCCAAGGGGATCGGAAGCCCGGTTTGGCTTTCCCACCACCGTCCAAGGTCGAGCGCAATGTGCAGGCCGTACGCCTCATAGGTCCACCTGCCTTCGTGGATTATTACGCCCGCGTCCACTTCCCCCGCTGCGACCGCAGGCATGATCCGGTCGAACCGCATAGGGACCTGCCGGCCCCGGTGAGTTCCCTCCAAGTGGAGCAGCAGGGCGGCGGTAGTCAAATCACCCGGTGTCGCGATTGTCGCGTCGTGAAGGTCCTTATACCTGGCAGAAGACCGTGCAACCACCAGGGGGCCGCATCCTCTGCCCATGGCCCCTCCCGACCGCAGCAGCCAGTACTTATCCAGGATACCGATCACCGCATTTGCGGAAATCTTGGAGATATCCAGAATGCCCTGCACCGCACGCCTGTTGAGCACCTCGACATCCTCGAGCAGGACATCCAGGGCAAAGGGCGCCTCGATCTTTTTCTCCGCCAGGGCGTAAAAGATAAAGGTGTCATTTGGACAGGGAGAATACCCTAGTGTGAGGGGCTTCAATTCTTATCTCGATTCGGTTGAGACAGAGCTCTGAATGGGTGCATTTACAAATTAGACCTGTGTTTCGTGGGATTAATTTTAGATCCTTTTTTCCTCGGTTCCCGGATCAGGATTTATTCCGGTGCAGGCTTTCATACTTCAGCCCTGGGTTCATTGTCCAGCAGGCACTTTACCACAAGATGGCAATTTTGGATTGCGGCGCCTATATCCCACTTGGCTTTGTCACGCACTCCGGCCACATTGCTTATTCCACGAATTTCCAGGAATGCCGCGTTAAACAGCATGCAGGTTTGTGCAATTGCGCTCGCCTCCATGTTTTCCGCCAGAGCCCCAAAGCGCCCAAAGCGCGCCTCTGCCGTGTCGATATCGCCGCTCGTCATGCTCACCGTGAGGGTCGGACCGTACTGCACCTTGAATCGCCCTCCCTTGTGGACGCCCCTATCGCGGTCCGCACCGTACGCGCCGGCTGGAAGCAGAGCGCGAATTCTTCTACGGGCAAGAAACTCATCCAGCGGGAAACAGTCGTAAAAAGGGACGCCGTTTCTTAGGATCAGCGGAATTTTAAGGCTGCTGGTCGGCATTGGCCCCTTTTTTCCCAAAATTCCTTCATCTCCACAAATACAGTTTTCGGCTATCAGGACGTCTCCGATTTCAAGCCCGCAACCGCCATAGGCTCCCGCGCAACCCACGTTCCATACCTCGCCGGGCTTGAACTCCGAAAGTAGAGCCGCTGCAACTGCTGCCGCATTCACTTTCCCGATCCCCGTTGTTCCCACCAGCAGTTTAAGATCGCGGTAGACGTATGTTGTGAACAGGTTTCCAGCTATTTCAACCTGTCGTTCACCGGGGGCAAAGCCCGGCAATGGATTCCCCGCACCCCAGGTAAGAGCCGCCCCCGGGGCAGACCCCGATCCGGGGGACTCAGTTCGGGGGGCCTCCACGGCGACACTGCTGGTGGGCTTTAAAGATCCGAAGAGCGGAGCGATTTCTCCGGAAGTTGCCCCGATAATTACAAGATCGACTCTTTCCATTTGCCCCTCCGGTAAACTGCCGCGTATCTGATTGACAGGGGCGCCTTATCAAAAAAATCTTTTACCACGCTTATAGACCGATTTCAAAGGTCGTCAATTCACCGTTCACCCGCGACAGAGCCGCGCAGGGCCTCATCGATCAGGTCTTTCTGAAATGAAGACATTTGACTTCTTCATATGGGCCTTCTCTTTGCAAATGTCCTGGCGCTATCCAATGCCTGTCTTTTGCATAGTCCAAGACGCTAAGCCCCGGCAGCGTGTCGTTGGTAGAGCGCCAGGTGTTCTTTGATCATCTCAGGGATAGGCAGGCCATAGGGGCAGCGTTTAACACACTCCCCGCACTCGGTGCAATTCCCGACTGACTTCATCGCCTGGGTTGCAAACCCTGCAGCTTTAGCGCCGGACATCCTGTGAGCTATTATCGGGTAGTTCATCGCGGGCGTGATCATTACTCCCTGTTCACAGGGCTGGCAGTACTCGCACCGGCGGCAGAACCGCTGTCCCAGTTCTGTTCGGTATCTTTCCATGGCAGCGATGTCTTCAGGGAGGACTTCATTTCCAGTTTCGTAAATGGCTGCAACCTGATCAACCTGTTCGACAGCGTCGAACCCCGGTAACGGTATTACGTCAGGATACAGGCGCAGGAACTTGAAGCAGATCTCCGCATTATCCAGCGCACCCCCGCCGAAAGGCTTCATGGCAAGTATACCCATCCCCTCCTGCCGAGCAGCCGGGAGGAGTTCATCGGCGGGTTTGGATTCTATGAAGTTGAAGGGGAATTGGATGGTGCTGAAAAGCCCGGTTTTGACGAGCTTGACGGCCATTTCGGTGCTGTGGGAAGTCACACCGATGTGTCTAAGCTTGCCGGCCTGCTTTGCCCGGTAGACCGCTTCCAGGACCCCGTCCGGCCCGGTTGCCTTTTTGAAATCAGATTCAAGGGACAGTTGGTGTAGCTGAAAAAGATCGAGGTAATCTGAACGCAGGCGCTGCAGGCTCAAATCGATGTCAGCTTCAGCTCCAGCGCGGTCGCGTTTTAACGTTTTAGTGGCAAGAACCACCCGCTTTCGGATGCCCTCCAAGGCAAGCCCTATCTTCTCCTCGCTGTCGAGGTACGCGTTGGCCGTGTCGAATAGTGTTATCCCTCTATCATAAGCCCGCCGAAGAACTATCACCGCCTCGGCGGTTGACAGGCGGATGATGGGAATGCATCCAAAACCTGCCTCCGAGACTTCGATCCTTGTTTTTCCCAGTACAACTTTTCGCATTGGCTTCCACCTCATTTTTTCAATCGCAAGCTTTGCTCTAAGCAGCCGGAATCCTTGGGTACCGGTCCTCGAGGCACTCTTTTTCCCGATCTTATGTTGATCTGAGCTTACAACAGATATCCTCGCACATGGGAGTCAGACACCCAAAGCCTCCAGAGATCGTAGCTTGAAAAAAAAGAAAGGAAAAGTGCCGGAGAAGGGAAAAGAGCGGTCTAACTGACGAGGCGGCTAATTTTTTAGGCGGAGAACTCGCCGTGAAAATGGATGAAAGCGGCCCTGTCGAAGACTATATGAACTATTCCCGCAGTCTGACGGCCAATCTCCCATTGCTTCCGGACCATGCCGAGTTTTCATTCCTTATTTGTTGGCTTTGGAAAGCTGCCCGTCCGTCGTTTCCTTGTGACTATGCGGTCCCGCGGCCGATTTTCATAAGTGTGTGGTCGGGGTTGCCAGAGTTTCTCCAAACTGCTAGGATTTCCTGCGGCATAGCTGATGATATGGATCATCCTGCGAGATGATCCCAACCTCAAGAACGGGGAAAAGATGAAAGTTGTCATCGCCAGGACGGCGGGCTTTTGCAAAGGTGTCCGAGACGCTATTGAGATTACCATGAACGCCATCCAGCACCGTGAAAAGGGTGAGGACATCTGCACCTTTGGACCGCTTATCCACAACAGGCAGGTTCTTACGATGCTGGGCAAAAGGGGGGTCGTCGACGAAAACCAGATTGAGCGCTGCGCCGGCAAGAAAGTCGTTATCCGCGCCCATGGAATTCCTCCTTACAGCCGCCAGCAGCTGCATGAGCAGGGGGCGACCCTTCTGGATGCCACATGCAAGCGCGTAGCCAGGGTGCACGCTGCAATAAAAAGACATGCAAGGAGGGGATATCACACGATAATAGTTGGCGACGCGGACCACGCGGAGGTCATAGGGCTACTGGGCTATACGGAAAACCGGGGCGCTGTAATAAACCGCCCCGAGCAGATCGACCAACTTCCATCGGACCTGAAAAAGGTGCTTCTCGTGGCGCAAACCACGCAGAACGAGGAGGTTTTCCAGGAAATCGAGCGGGCGTTTCTTAAGAAATACCCGAACGGCATAGTCAAGAATACGATCTGCGATTCAACCCAGGAGCGGCAGGCTGAGGTAAGACAGATGAGTTCCAGGGTCGAGGCGATGGTCATAGTGGGGGGATATAACAGCGGGAACACCGTGAGGCTGGCGGAAGTTGCGCGGGATTGCAACATTCCGACTTTCCACGTCGAAAAGGAATCGGAACTGGACCCCAAGGTTATGGCCCGCTACTCATGCGTTGGAGTTTCGGCAGGAGCGTCGACTCCCAACTGGATCATACGGGACGTAGTCGAATTCCTGGAGGCTGTCACCCCCGAAGCTGGAACGAAGTTCCGGTGGAAATACGTTGTCGAAAGACTCGCCTACTGCAACTTCTATATCGCTTTGGCAACGGCGCTGCTGGCCCAGATTGCCGAAGCACTGACCGACTTTGCCGGTTCGGCCGCTTTCAGCCTGATGGCTGCCGGATACGCCTTCGCGATGCATTCGCTCAATATTTATCTGGACCAAGACTCCACTGAGTTAAACGATCCGGGCAGGGCGGCTTTTTACCGCAAATGGAGGCCGGTTTTCATGACTTCGAGCGCGATATCCCTCATGGCTGCACTGGCGTTGGCCTTCAGCACCGGTTTTCCCAATTTCGTGGCCATGCTTTTTTTGATATTGCTGGGTCTTCTGTATGGAGTCAAGCTCTTCATGCCGACTGGGTGGGAAAAATTTCCGGTCAAGCTCAAAGATATCCCGACGTCCAAAACCTTTTTCGTACCGATGGCCTGGGCTGCAGTCTGCGTCCTGCCTTATTTCACCGGCGCCTATGACGCCAGACGCGTGGCATACGCAGGCTGGATCATTTTTCTTATCTCTCTTGTTCGAACCACCCTGCGCGATTTCCTTGCGATCCAGGGAGACAGGCTGGTCGGCAAGGAGACCCTCGTTGTGCTGGCGGGAGAAAACAGGACCGTCCTCATCACGGTCGGGGTAATCCTGGCGCTGATCCTCACGGCCCTATGCGGCCCTCTTGCCGGGGTTTCAAGCAGTTTTTCCTATATCCTTATCGCTCCCGCCTTAATTTACGGATCTTTTCTCAAAATAGGATCCACCAGAAAGCTCAGTGTGGACCCTCTTTACGATGTTTTTATAGAGATCGTGCTTATCGCAACCGGCTTGTGCGCTATAGTGTGGAACCTGACGCATTGAATCCTTAATTTGCCGTTCACCATTCACTCCCGCGCCCGGCGGGATCACTATTAACAGGAGCAGCCATGAAAGCAGAGCCGTTCAACCCGTTTGCGGTTGCGCAACGGCAGATAGACCAAGCGGCGGAAAAACTCGAGCTTGACAGGGCAACTCACGAGTTGCTCCGGTGGCCGATGAGGGAGATCAAGGCGACGCTACCCGTTAAAATGGACGATGGTTCGACCAGGATCTTCCATGCGTTCAGGATAAGATACAATACTGCGCGCGGTCCGGCCAAAGGCGGAGTCCGGTGGCACCCTCTGGAGACAATGGATACTGTCCGGGCTCTTGCCGCGTGGATGACGTGGAAGACATCGGTTGCGGACCTGCCGTTGGGAGGAGGAAAGGGAGGCATTGTCTGCAATCCCAAGGAACTTTCCGAAACAGAGAAAGAGCGTCTGGCCAGGGCCTATGTACGGGCGATGGCCGGGGCCATTGGCGTAACCAAGGATGTGCCGGCCCCGGACGTATATACGACGCCCCAGATCATGGCCTGGATGATGGACGAGTATGAGACGATAGTCGGGGAAAATCACCCCGGGGTCATAACCGGCAAACCGCTGGCTTTGGGAGGGTCAAGAGGCCGTGGAGACGCCACCGCAAGGGGGGGCATCTATGTCACGCGCGAAGCCGCTGCGGTTGACAACATCAACCTGGAAGGCGCCACGATGGCCGTCCAGGGGTTTGGCAATGCGGGTCAAAATGCCGCTCTACTGGGCGAGGAGATACTGCATATGAAGCTTGTTGCCGCTTCCGATTCCAAAGGAGGGGTATATAACCCCAACGGCATCAGCGCAACGGCGCTGGTCGATCACAAGATGAGAAACGGCGCAGTTAAAGGTTTTCAGGGAGCCGATGAGATAACAAACGAGGAGCTTATCGCTCTTCCGGTAAAGGTTCTTTTCCCTGCGGCGCTCGAAAATGTCATTCGCGCCGATAACGCTGAAAACCTTAAATGCAGGATTTGCTGCGAGCTGGCTAACGGACCGACAACACCCGAGGCCGACCGTATTCTCGATGACAAAGGCGTAATTGTATTGCCTGACTTCCTTGCCAACGCGGGAGGGGTGACCGTATCTTATTTCGAGCAGGTCCAGAATGCCTACAACCTTTACTGGGAACTCCAGGAGGTCCACTGGAGGCTTGACAAGAGAATGACGCAAGCCTTTGCGAGCGTATACGAGATGAGCCAGCGCAACAAATTGGACCTCAGGGAGGCAGCCTATCTTGTTGCGATCGCCCGGGTCGCCGAGGCATGCAAACTGCGCGGCTGGGTGTAAGGGGTATGGAACGAGAGGGATATTTCAGCTCGGCCGACATATGCGCGGCCGACCTGGTTCGCGCATTCCGGCTTTATGACAAAATGATGCGTTTTCCGCATCTGCGGGGTGAAATCCACGAGCTTTTTCTCTCCGGGCTGTGCAAGCGCGGGATCGTGTGCCCGGAGTCGATCCGGCAGGACGCGGTCGGACAACTGGAATCCCTTGGCGAGCCTGCAACCGAACAGGCGGTCGCAGAGGTCATAGAGATACTTACCGATATATATTTTGCCCGGCATTGCACATGGGAGGAGATAGAGAACAATATCAATCTTGCAAGGAAACGCGACTCTTTCCGGAGTCTTAACAGACTCATGAATACGGAAGGAGTCACCACCGACCAGATTCGCGAAGCAGTAAGGGAATTTTGTGCGATACCCAAGGGGACCCTCTATATAAGTCCCGGCGAGTCAATAGGCGTGCGCGTGGGCCTGCTCAGCCGGTTCATTTCCGACCAGCTCAGTTTCCTGGCGGTGGCCAAGAATCACATCACTATCCGGGACATGGACGAGCTGATGGGACGCATAATCTGGAACCCCAGACGCGGCGGCAAGATCGGCGGCAAATCGGCAGGCATGTTCCTGGCCCACAAGATCATTTTGCCGCTGCTGGGACGACGAGACCCGGAATTTGAAAAATATGTGAAGATACCGGAATCGCATTATTTTACTTCCGGTTTTCTGACCGATTTTCTCGACTCCAACAACCTTTTTTCGCTCCACTCTCAGAAGTACAAGAACCGGGAAACTATCGAGGAAGAATTCAGCCAGATATCGGAAATAATACAGGAGGCCGCTTTCCCGCCCGACATAATAGTGCAGTTTAGAGGTTTTCTCGAAGAAGTAGGTGAGCATCCGCTCATAATCCGCTCGTCCAGCCTGCTCGAGGATAACGTCGGATACACTTTTTCGGGGAAATACGATTCCGTTTTTCTTGCAAACCAAGGCGACATCGAAATAAGGCTCGACGAATTTACGCGCGCTTTGAAGCAGGTCCTAACCAGCGTTTTCAGCCCAAAGGCGATTTTGTACCGCAGGGACCACAGCCTGCTCGATTTCGATGAACGAATGAGCGTACTTGTTCAAAAGGTTGTGGGAAGGCAGTTCGGTGATTATTTCTTCCCGACTGCGGCTGGAGTTGCCTTTTCGCAGAACATGTACGCCTGGACCCCGCGAATAGTCAGGTCTGACGGGTTGCTGCGGATGGTTTTCGGTCTTGGCACGCGGGCTGTTGACCGCGTTGGGCCCGATTACCCCAGGATGGTCCCCCTCAGCCATCCACTCCTTCGCCCGGAAGCTAGCGCCGAAGAAATCAAGAAATATTCCCAGAGGCTGGTTGACGTTCTCGACCTGAAATCGAGATCGGTCCTGACGATTCCAGCCGCTGACCTCTTAAGAGCAAATGACTATCCCGACCGTTTTTACGTAGTCTCTATCGACGATGAGGGGCACCTTTCGGCGCCTCTTTTCAAAAAGGAGGAAATAGACACAAACCGGGCCTGGATAACTTTCGACAACCTTCTTTCCAAGACGCCGGCAGCGGGAATTATGAAAAGAATACTTCACCAGCTGGAGCAAGCATATGGACGGCCCGTGGAAGTCGAATTCGCCTGGGACGATGGGATACTCTACCTTCTCCAATGCCGCGCACTGGCCGCGAGCAGGCTTGTGGAAAAAGTGGCCGTCCCGAAGGAGATCGACCCCGCGAAAATCCTCTTTACTTCCAGCAGCGTCCTTTTCAGCAGCGTCGCCCGCAATATTGAATACATCGTGTACGTCGATCCAAAAGTCTATACCGGCCTTTCGACATTCACCGAGCGGGTGTCAGTAGGACACACGGTGAGGAAGATCAATCGCCTGCTCGAAGACAAAATCTATGCCCTTTTTGGGCCGGGAAGATGGGGAACCAACGACGTGAATATGGGCATCAAAGTGAACTATGCGGACATCAACCGCACAAGGGTCCTGGCGGAAATAGCCATGAGGGAGGCTGGGGTGGTGCCTGAGCCGTCTTTTGGCACCCATTTTTTCAACGATCTTGTGGAGGCAAACATCGTCCCGTTAGCGATCGATCCAGAGAGCCCCGGAACGGTTTTCAGGGAGGAGTTTTTCCACCAGTGCCCGAACGTTCTTAACTCGCTCGACCCTGGGCTTCAAAGCGGTGGGATCGTCCGGGTCATACACGTGCCTTCGTGCGCTCGGGGGCAATATCTCCAGGTCTATCTGGACAGCGAGGAACAGAAGGGCATAGGCTTTTTGGGACACCAGGAAAAATCACCCCCAGGTGAAGGGCTTCTCAGCCGGGACCGCAGCGACATTACGCCGCCGGATGCAGGGGAAGAAGAGTGAGAGTGAGACAAATCTTGCTTTTTTGTGCATTGTGCAATAGCCTCTTAAAATAAACCTGGACAAATGAAAGTGTCTCCAAGCTAAGGATATGATATAAGGCTTTTTTAGCCAGCGGCTTCAACGGGGGGTCGCAAATCACCATACCTGCTGCTCCAGAGGGCGCGGGACCCGAGCTGCAAGGATGAACGCCGGTTTCCGGGCCGGGCTATTTGGCGGAATGAATAGAAGACTTACCCTGATATTTCTTGTTTGTTTCTCTCTCTCCCTTCTGGGGTGTGCATTTCATCACCACGAAGATGGAGACGAACACGATAATTGTTCTATCTGCTTTTGTATTATCCATTATTCAAATCTGGCTTTTCAGGATTTGCCGCAAATTTCAACGCCTGTCTCCGACATTTTCCACGGCGTTTTGGAAAGTGCGGTAAATCTTTGCTCCCTTTCTTACTCCCCGTATTTAAATCGAGCTCCTCCCGTGTGATATCCTGCTCCGAAAGGGGCCCTTGCCGGGAAAAGAAGTAAAATTTCGTTAAACCACCGATCATGTGGAGGAGCGCCGCCATGCGGACCATGATTGCACTCGTGTTTCTCTTCGTGTTTTCATCGTGTGCTCTTGCTCAAACCGTAGAAGAAAGGCTTCAGGAACTTGAGAAGACACTAAAAAGACAGGAGCAGGCCATCCAGGAGTTAAAGACTCTCCAAAATACCGTTAAGAAGCAGGAAAAAACCATCGAAGAGCAGCGAAAGCTGATTGAAAGACTGACGAAGAAAGGGGGGGAGGCTCAGCCTTCCGGGACGGGCGCGGCTGCTGAAGCGCCTCAAACTGCTGCGGCAGAACAGGTGAAGCAGGAAGTCGAGGAATTGAAGGATCAAGTGATCTCTGTGGCCGAAGCGCAGAAAAAGCAGGTACTGAGCGTATTCAACCCAGCCATCGGGCTTGTGGGTGAGACGATCTTCTCATATCGCAGCCTGGGGTCCAAGGCTACCGGGAGCGACCGGCCGGGCGGATTTGACGTGAATCAACGCTCGGTGGAACTTAACCTGGCCGCAACAATCGACCCGTTTGCCAAAGGCTATGCAGTGATCAATGCCTCTTCAGACCCCATTACCGGTGAAGCCACGGCAGTCGTGGAAGAGGCCGCGCTACTCACCACCTCCCTTCCCTGCAACCTGACGCTTCAGGCCGGACGGTTTTTCGGAGAATTCGGCCGCCTGTCGTACATCCACGATCATGAACTGCCCTTCGTTAACCGCCCGCTGGTGCTCGACCAATATATCGGCGGCGAATCGAGGACGGACGGAGTTCAATTGAATTACCTGCTGCCGATTGAACATTATGTCAGCCTTACTGCGGGGGTGGGCAATAATTTCGGCGCCGTCCCGGTCGATATTAACGATACCACCAACGGGAATTTCCGCAGCTTCGGCGGATTGGCCTTTTGGGGCCGGGGATCAACCTCTTTTGACCTGACTGCCGACCTGTCGCTTGAAGCCGGCGTTTCAGGGTTGATAAATCCGAAGACCATTGACCGAGAAGGTGTTCTCGCTCTACCCAACAACACCACCGTTACGTATCTTGGCAGTACGCTCCAACAAAAAGATCGCAGCCTTGAGGGCGTGGACGTCGCTTTGAGCTGGAAACCGCTGACGATTAACCAGTTCCAGACCCTGACCTGGGGAACCGAATTCCTTCACAGCGGCAGCGACTTTACGGTCACAGGAATGTCACCGGACGGGACTATATTGTTCCCGCCGTCCACTCATTACGTGGATGCCTACGGAATGTATTCGTATCTCAACTACAAGTTCCACCGGCAATGGAATGCCGGGTTCCTCTTAGACTGGGTGGAAAACTCGGCGAACAGTGCAGACAAGACCGTAGCATACTCCCCGTATATCACGTGGGTGATCAGCCACTGGAACCAACTGCGCCTCCAGTACACTCATACAGACCACAACGCTGTGTCCGGTCTGCGCCCGGACGACGCAATTTATCTGCAATGGGCCTGGATCATAGGCTCGCACGCTCACGGATGGCAGCAACGCTAGAGTGCAATTAGGAATTAGGAATTAGGAATTAGGAATTAAAAAATGAATCAGGAATAGGAATTAGGAAATGAATCAGGAATCGGGGGAATCAGGAGTGAAATTGAACACAATTATCCATGATGCTTCGCCTCACCCGCTAATAAGGAATCGGAGATGAAACCAAAACAGTTGTGCCTGTTATCGCTGGCCACTCTCACGGTGATGGTGTTATTCGGCGGACCTGCGCAGGCGCATGCCGCCAAAATAAACGTCGTCACAACCCTGACGGACCTGGCCGACTTTACTCGAGAGATCGGCGGGGACCTGGTTGAAGTTCACAGCCTGGCCACGGGGGTCGAAGATACTCATGGGGTCCCGATGAAACCGAGTTTTGTGCCCATAATGAACAGGGCGGACCTGCTTATGCTGGTGGGGCTGGACTGCGAACACGCTTTCCTGCCCGCGTTGCTCGAGGCCAGCAAGAACCCGCGCATCCAGATAGGGAGGCCGGGCTACATCGATTGTTCAAAAGGCATCATACCCAGAGATGTGCCCAAATCGACCGATCACTACCAGGGCGACGTTCATCCTTACGGCAACCCGCACTACAACCTCGACCCGGTCCTCGCGAAGACCGCCATAGGAAACATCTACAACGCTCTGGCAGAGTTCGCGCCGCAGCATCGGGCGGAATTCACCCGCAACCGTGATGCGTATCTGGCCAGGCTGGACGCCAAGATAGCCGAGTGGAAGAAAGAAGCCGTCCCGCTCAAAGGTGTTAAGTTCGTATCCTATCACGAGCACTGGAATTACTTTGCTGAACGCTTCGGGCTGAACTACTTCGGCACGATTGAAATCAAGCCCGGAATCGACCCAACCGCCGGCTATATCGAGAAACTCATCGGATCTATGAAAGCCGAGCATGTTCCTATCGTAGTTCGCGAACCGTTCTTTCCCGAAAAGGTGCCCAGGCAGATCGCCGAGCAGACCGGCGCAACCATGGTAACGCTGCCCATCATGCCCAACGGAGTACCGAACACGGAAGACTACTTCAAGATGATGGATGAGATCATTCACAGATTGCTTGCAGCCGCACAAGCGGGAAAAGCGACCGCTATGAAATGAGAAGGATATGAATGAAGCGCTCATGACCCTTGACAACCTGAGCATTGGTTATAACGGCCAGCCTGTGCTGTCCGGGATTTCGCTTTCGATCTCCCGAAACAGTTTCACCGGGATTCTTGGTGCGAACGGGTCGGGGAAATCGACCCTGCTAAAAACCCTCATAGGGATCCTGCCCCCATTGGCGGGCAGGATCGACGCCGCAGGACCCACGGGCGCGCCGCTCATGTTCGGCTACGTCCCTCAAGGGATTCAGTTCGATCCTATCTATCTGCTGACGGGGTTCGATATTGCCCTTATGGGCACCTACAGGCGTGTGCATCCGGGGCGTTTTGTACCGTCGTCCGAACGCGCATTTGCGCGTGAATGTCTTGAGGCTGCAGGCGCTCGAGAGTTCGCGGGCAAAAGGTTTGCCGAGCTGTCGGGCGGCCAGAAGCAACGCGTGCTTATCGCGCGCGCCCTGGCTACACGTCCGGACGTCCTTGTTCTCGACGAACCGACTGCGGGCGTGGATGCCGAGGCAACGCGCAATGTGCTGGAATTTATTTCCAGGACCCGCGAGCAAAGGCAAATTGCCGTCCTGCTGGCAACTCACGATTTTGCCGCTGTTCGCCGACATGCCGGGCAGCTTATATGGCTTCACCAGGGCCAGGTGATGCAGGGCGCTCCGGATGAGCTGCTGACCTCAGAGCGGATGGCCGAAATTTTTGAAATGGGGATAGGGTGATAGATTGAGGAATTGGGGAATTGAGGAATTGGGGAATTGGGGAATTGAGGAATTGGGGAATTGTGGAATTGAGGAATTGGGGAATTGTGGAATTGAGGAATTGAGGAATTGAGGATGGAAGCGCTGGCTCAGATTCTTTCGCCCGGTTTTCTACTTCGCAACTCGGTCTATACGAGCGTGTTCGTCGGTTTTTCCTGCCCGCTTGTGGGCGTGTTCCTGGTGATGCGCCGGCTGGTATTCATGGGCGTTGCCCTGCCGCAGATCTCCTCGACCGGTGTTGCGATCGCTCTTTCGGTCCCGTTGTGGATGGGCATCAAGGTTAGCGGCCATCCCTCGGAAAGCGGCCACATGCTGGCATTTATCGGCTCGATGACTTTTTCTCTGGCCGCCATTCTGGCGCTGGCTTTCATGGAGCGGCGGGGTCGCGGCCAGCCTGAAGGCCGGCTTGGCACTGCATACGTGGTATCGGCCTCGATGAGTATCCTGCTGCTGTCAAGAAACCCTTACGGGGAGATTGGCTGGCTCGACATGCTCAAAGGAGAGGTCATCACCATCTCCAATTTCGATCTCGTTTTGACGGGCGCAACCCTTACGCTCGTCCTCGCCACCCTGGGGCTGTTTCACAAGGAGTTGCTCCTGGTCTCGTTCGATCGGACAATGGCGATTACACTTCGAAAGAAAGTAGTTTTCTGGGATGTGCTGCTTTATCTGCTGATCGGCCTGACCGTCTCCATGGCGGTGCTAAGCGTGGGTCCGATGATCGCATTCGGATTCCTGCTGATCCCGGCGCTGACGGCGCACATGTTCGCGCGCAATATGCGCCAGTTCACTATCCTGGCCTCATTGTGCGGCGGAGTCATGGCGTTTGTCGGGTTCTGGGTCGCATACTCCGTCGATTTGCCCGTCGGCCCGACTGATGTAGTGCTCCTCGGGGCGCTCTATGCGGCAGCCTGGGTCGTTGCCAGGATTGTTCATCCAGCAAGCTCAAGATAGAAAGGAGGCGCCATGGCGCCAAGGGCGCTGAGGTTCTCGTTGATATTAACGGCATTGGTTTTGCCGCTTCTCACATTTTCCGGAAGGCTGTCTTTGGCTGCAAGCGGGAGGTTTATAGATAACTGTGACGGGACGGTTACCGACACCGAGCGGCAATTAATGTGGCAGAAGGGTGACAACGGTGAGGATGTCACGTTCGAGCAGGCGCAGAACTATTGCAGGAACCTCCGGTTAGGCGGGCATGCCGACTGGCGTTTGCCCAATCCCGACGAGCTTGACACCGCAACGGTCGTTGCATTGATGATGCCCGTGCATTCCAGGGCGGCGTATACCCGTTTCGATCTCTACTGGTCGTCGGATCCCGCTGTTTTGCTCCCGTTCAACTATCACCCCGCCCGGGGGGCGGAGGTATCGAGAGTATATCCCGCGAGACAGGGCGACAGGGCGTACGTCAGAGCGGTGCGGTCACTGACGCATTGAAATGAATGACCTGCATGACTGCCGGTATAGATCGCTGCGATGACTAAACGTCAACTAAAATAGTTGACACAACTTGCAAGACCCCATATAAGTGCAGCCACATGTATATCAGGCATCAGGTACTGATAAGTTTAATAGGGAATTCCGTGAGAATCGGGAGCGGTCCCGCCGCTGTAAACGGGGACGAAATCCGACGATGCCACTTTCTCGCATGAGCGTGATGGGAAGGCTCGGAGAGTAGAGCGATCCGTGAGTCAGAAGACCTGCCTGATGCCGTTAGGTGGACCCGTACGCGGAAATACCGGGCAGCCTGGATAAGGACCAAGGGAACCAGGGTGCAATCCTTAGGGCGATTTAGCTCTAAGGATTTTTTTTTGGCCCTAACCTGCCATTTATGGCTTCGGGCAAACTCAAACAAGGAGGGTTTCAATGAAGAAGGGGATGATCCTGTATGTCACACAAGGTAAGGAAGATGTTCCTTTGCAATGTGCGGGGGAACTGATCGAGACGGCCCGTTCTTTGGGAGTCACAGCCGTCT
>DASPQK010000283.1:0-3999 GCA_035624985.1 Syntrophobacteraceae bacterium
GCGAGACCGTAACGGGCAAAAAACAGAATACTCCCGTTCAGATAGATATGGCGGCACCCGATGCCGACCCACGCAAATTTGACGCCTTGTTGATTCCCGGAGGTTACTCCCCGGACAATCTGCGGGCGCACGAAGCGCCTGTGCGGTTCGTCAAAGAGTTCATGGAGATCGGCAGGCCGGTTTTTGCCATTTGCCATGGCCCCCAGCTTTTGATATCGGCCAGGAAGCTCGAAGGCCGCAAGGCGACCGGGTGGAAGTCGCTTATCGAGGACATAAAATATGCCGGGGCCGATTTTATCGACAAGGAAGTGGTCATAGACGGCAATTTAGTTACCAGCAGACAGCCGGCCGATATTCCGGCTTTTATCAAAGCTTCCCTGAAAATGCTGGAAAGCGTTCAGGCCAGGGCTGCATAACGGGTATCGGATATCGGCACTCAGGCATCCGAAATCCGACACCTGAGACGTCTGACGTTCGTTACGGTCTTCGTTCGAGGTTGAAGAGGGAGAAGGCGGTTGGAGACCTGGCAGCGGCAAATGCGCTCATGACTTCCATCAACTCTGGCCGCTTCGCGGGACCTTCGCTTGCATCGATCATAAAATTGCTGTAGCCAAGAGACCTGAGCAGAGGAAGCTGCTCAAGCCAGCTTACGGGCCGGTCGGCGTAGATTTCTGTGCGGCCTGCCGTAGTTGCCAGGCTCCAGGCTTCATTTCGGGCGCTTAGAAAGGGCCGGTCCGTGTGCAGGGCCGGCATCAGGCGCGATGTAAAAAGCGGCGGCCAGCAATAGACCGTAAGAACAAATGCGGTGCGGTTTTTCGTCTCCGCCAGCTCTTTGAGTTCTTCCCTCGTGGTTTCAATGGAAACAACGATCCACCTGCACCCTAACTCAACGGCCTGAGCGAACGCAGCGCTGTTGCGAAGGTTCAGCTTCGATCCTGCGACAAGCCTGACCTCCCTGTCCTGCCCCGTGAGATCAAAATGTCCCCAGTTGTTGATTTCCCAAAGGTGAAACCCCTTGCTTATAAACCAACCGACGGCGGCCCTGAAATATTCGACATCCTTTTGAGCAATGACAGCCGGGAGAGAAAGCCCGAGTCTTTGCAATCGGGCAGGTGAAAATTTCTGCCTGGCGATATGCTCCAGATTGTTCCTGGCCGCTCTCAGGAAAACCATGGCAGCCGGGGATTGCAAACCTCTTAGCAGGTCCTTTGCCGAGTCCACTTTAAGGATGACGGTATCATCGCGCTTTGTTTGGGGACCGGCAGGTTTTTCAAGACCGTCAAGAATTTTCGTCTTGTTAAAATATTTCGATTTCAGTCGCAAACCTGAAGGGACTTCTTCTCTTATCTTTTTCCATATTGCTGCTGGAGGTTCCGACTTCGTTCCCACCTTGAAAAGCCTGTCTCCGGAGCGAAGAGTTTTGGGAGTGGCAAGATATACATGCACTCCGGCCTGCGCCGACAGGATACTTTGCCCGGAGACATCGAAGAGTTGCGATACCGTGAAGGCTTCCTCTTCCCTGCCGATGGAGGATTCCGGGCGAAGCCGGTCGCCTTTTGCAATCGGATATCGCAAATCGATAAGCACCCTATTTGCCAGAACCGATTTGACCGTGGCCGACCAGGCGCCGCTTGAACCCGACCTGTGCGGGGCAAGGATTTTGGCTGCGTCGGCCAGGCCAAGGTGCCCGCCGCTTAGCCGCCTCGATGGGGTTTTTGTCAACAATGCATTTGCTTTAATCAAAGCCAGCCGTTCTTCCTCAGCAGATTCGGCGTCCAGAATCAAACGGTAGGCGCTTACGACATCAGCAACCCAGGCCGCAGGCTTCATGCGGCCCTCTATCTTGAGTCCGGCGATTCGCAGCCTCTTTAGTCTGGGGATCGCCGGCGCCGCGCACAAATCGCTGCACGAAAGGAAAAACCCCTCTTTGCTGCCCTGACGGAACTTAAGACGGCAAGGCTGAACGCACTCGCCTCGAAGGCCGCTTCGCCCCCCGCGGAAGCTGCTCGCAAGGCACATCCCGGAATAGGAATAACAGAGCGCCCCATGAATGAAGATTTCCAGTTCGGCTTCAGTGTTGTCGCATATTTCTTCGATCTCCTCCAGACTCAATTCGCGGGCAAGCACCACCCGGACTGCGCCCATTGCCTGGAGAGCCTTTACACCAGCCGAGTTATGAACCGCTGCAAGCGTACTTGCGTGAGGCTTAAGAGTTGGGAACCAGTGCCGGAGAAGATGAAAAATCCCTGCATCCTGCACAATCAGGCCATCTGGCTTGAGAGACGAAAGACAATTGAGGGTGTCGAGCAGTTCTGACATCTGGCTCGATATTATCTGGGCGTTTAAAGCGATGTAGATTCTAACGCCGCGTTTATGCGCGAACGGCATGAGCGAGGCGAGTTGGTCGATGGTAAAATTCGATGCCGTCGCTCTGGCGCTGAACTTTTTCAAGCCCAGATAGATCGCGTCGGCGCCGCTTTTGACGGCGGCAAAGAAGGATTCGATATTGCCGGCCGGGGCAAGAAGTTCAGGTTTCACCTTTGACCTACTTCAACATTTTGGCCAACATTTCCGCTGTGCCCATGCCCATCGTCCAGCCGAGCGTGCCATGGCCGGTATTTAGCCAGAGGTTGCGCACTTGGGCGCTGCGGCCTACATAGGGCACGTTGGAGGGGGTGGCCGGTCGAAGGCCCGTCCATGCATTGAGGTGTCGCATGACCCAATTGGGATTGCCATAACTCATCTTTGAAAAAACTTTAGGGAAAAGCTCGACCGATTTTTCAACTATCGGCTTAACACGATGGTAGGGAAGCGATGTGTTCCACCCGGCAAGCTCAGCCGTACCTGCAATACGAAGATGAGTTTCAAGGTTACTGAACACCAGCTTGTTTTCATCGTCTGTCAAAGATACTTTCGGCGCGAAACTTTCGTTCGTTTCGTCGAGAGGCACGCTCATGCTGTAACCCTTGGCCGGATAAATATTAAGAAAGATGCCCAGCCTTTGAGCCATCAGAGGAGAATACGGGCCAAGGCACAAAATGAAATCCCTGGCGCTCGATGAACTCTTCAACCCATCACTCAATCCCGTAACCCTTACCTCCCTTATTTGACCGCCGCTTAAAACAAGATCGTCAATCCTGGTGCGGTAGAGAAATTGAACGCCATACTTTGTCCCGCAGATTTTTGCCAGGGCTTGCGTGAAGCGGCGGGCGTCTCCGGATTCATCTTCCTCGGTGAATATGCCTCCGATTATCTCACGATTATCGGCAAGGGCGGGCTCGATTCTGTCGATCGCATCCTTTGTAACCGGACGGCGAACACAGCCGTATCGGGTCATCAGTTCGGCCACGCGGCACGCATTGTCTAACTCCTGCCTGAGACGGTAAAAATGAAGAATACCCAGGGATTTGTGCGCATATTCGATCCCTTCGGCTTTCCGCACCTTTCGGTAGAGTTCCCGCGAGCGAAGCGCAATGTTGACAATCTGAATTGTGTTGCGGTCAGCAGCCGATCTGCGGCATTGCCAAAGCCACTCCCCAAGCCACAGCCACTGTCTCCAATCCAGGCGGGGAGTGAAGTAGAGTGGACTTTCCTTAAGTGCCAGCCACTTTAGAACCTGCAAGGGCGCGCCTGGATGAGCCCAGGGTTCGGCATGCGATACTGAGATCTGTCCGCCGTTGGCATAGGTAGTTTCCAATGCCGCATTGGACCTGCGGTCAATAACCAGGACCTTCCTGCCCTCTTTTGCAAGAAAGTATGCCGTTGTAATTCCGGTAATGCCGGCGCCTAGAACGATAGCGTCAAAGTGACCCGGCGCCGGCTCTGCGTCCAGGGCCTGTCTCGCCTCATCAAAAGCAGACATCTGTTATAGATTAGCCTCCCGCAAAAGGCTGGGGTGTTCTGGATTCGTCGATGCACTTACATAATTCTTTTTAAAAACAATCTGTTCACCCTGCTATTTTTTGGTTAGAAGGCGAGCAGCTTTCCTAAAACGTAACC
>DASPQK010000284.1:0-3380 GCA_035624985.1 Syntrophobacteraceae bacterium
TATGCCGCGGTCGGCAAAAGCAGCCCTCATTTCATCTGCTGCCGCCAGGAGGATCTCCTCCGCATTGACCGATGTAAAATCAAGCTTGGAGCGCCCGGATTCTATCTTGCCAAGTTCGAGCAAATTCTCGATGATCCTGTGGAGCCGATCGCTTTCCTCGCGAGCGGCCGCGATAAGTTCGGCCTGTTTAGGGGACAGGAGACCCAGTTTTTCGTTGAGCAGAGCATGCATTGCGAGCCTGATAGAGGTCAGGGGAGTCTTGAGTTCGTGCGAAACGGTCGAAACCAGCCCGCTTTTAACCTCATCGAGCTGCCGCAGCCAAGTTACGTCGGACAGGATCACGGTAACGCCAATCAGCCCACGCTCATCGTCGAGGATCGGAACGGCCTCCGGCAGAAAAAACTTTTCATCGCCATCCGAAAACCTTTGGATTGCCGAATCCCATCCTTTGCTGCGAATCGGTCGCTCTTCACGGTTCGCCCGCGCGAACAGTTCCACTATCTTTTCGTTTCCCGCATTGCGAATTGAGTCCCCCGGAGCAAGAGCGAACATCTTGGCGGCAATCTCGTTCGCCAGTTCTATTCCACCATCCGGATTGCAAATGGCGATTGCGCCCGGAAGGGTGTTAAGCACGGAAAGGGTCGCCTTTTGAGAGCGGAGAAGCTGTTTACGGTTCGTTATCCTGAACTGGCGAAGGCTCGATGTCATTTCGTTGAATGCAGACGCAAGGCTGCCGATTTCATCCTTTGAGCGGACCTGTACAAAAAGGTCCAGATTTCCGCGCTGAATCTCCTGAACGGAGCCTATAAGCCTGGAAATCGGCCTCACCACGGACGTCCAGATTATTCCGGCGAAAACTACCGCCAGCACGATGCCGGAGAGCACCAGCAACAGCAAGGTATGTTTAGTTTCGGCTGCCTCCCTGCGTACCTGCCCATCCGTGGAAACCATGTTGTTGAGGTTAATGTCGATAATTCGCTGCGCAGTGTCCAAAATCAGATGAGACTGCGGCAGGAGGCTGTTCCGATAGAATTCCCCACGGACCGTCCCTCCGGACGAAAGGGCGAAAAGCTGCTCAAACGCCATACGGTACGCGTCCCATTGATCTGTTAAGGAATCGGTCAATTCCTGCTCACCGGGAACAGTGACATTTCCCTGCTGGAACCGGAGGCGATCGACAAACTTCCGTTCGGCGACAACGGCTATTTCGTCCTTCACGCCGTCCCAGAGAAATATCTCCGCCGTTCGATCCATCGCCTGAACGGCGTCTTTCATCTTCAGGCATGCATCCACGCTGTCGTAGTTTTCCCTGAAAATCCTCTCCAGTGTGTTGCTCGACATTGTAATGGTCCGAACGCTGATCAGGCCAAGGACGATAAGAACAGCGAGCGGCCCGCTAAATGCCAGAATAAGTTTAGTCCTCAAGCCCATAGTCACCTTCCTCCCGTCCGGAGCATCTGGAAAATCTCATGCCGCTCGTCTATTGCGGGTGATAATATCCTTAAACTTCGATGAATTAAAGAAAAGAGCCGCCCAGGACAAAAATTTGCAGGATTTCAATATGAAAGATCAGGAAGGTTTCATTTCAGAATGAAACTCGGAACGTTTGCATTTCTTGACATGTGCTTTGCGACGAATTAGAGTGCACCCCACAAATCGCCGAATCCGTTCTCAGGAGCGGGGGACCCAATAAAAAGGGGCGTATCGCCGTTTGGCGTAGGACAACCTCTTTGGCCCGAGCCCGCCAGCTAACCTCGCAGGCGTCAAGAGGGCATTTCATAAACGGACTGTGTCCGGGCTTTATGCGGCCGGGCGCCAGACGTGGCTTTCCCACGCAGAAACCCGTCAAGACCCTTCCCGCGCCTTCCTGTGATCTGCAACGGCTTCCTTTGTGCTTTACGTTATTGCAGCGAAATTGATATTCCAACGAGGTTCCGCAGAAATCAGATGAAGTTTGGCGTTCTTGCGCTTCTCAATCTGTCCCTTGTGGCAACCTTCGTCTACCTGATGAGAAGGCCAAACCTTCTTACCTTCTCCCAGTCAGGACGGATTTGGCTTTCATGGCTGGCCGTCGCCATAATCACTCTGATGGACGAATTCACATCGATCTTCTACGCCCCTGCCGAGGCTTATAGATTCATTGGTCTGAGCGCCATAGTTTTCATCGCGCTGACGAGCATTCTCGTCCGGTTCATGAGCACGCGTTTTACCGAAATCGCTGAAATCCTGGAGCATAACGGACTCATTGGGGGAGGCGTCTACTCTTTTTCCTATCTGGTGCTCGGTCCAATGATGTCGTTTGTGGCCGTTTCCTCCATCATGGTGGATTATACACTTACGGCGTGTATCTCGGCTGTGAGCGCCGTCCTCAACGCGGCTTCATTTTTTCCTCAGGTTTCCGAATCCCCCAGCCTCGTTGTTTTTCTCGTGCTTGGAATTCTCTGGGCCATAGCAGGTCTAAACATCCTGGGCATAAGAGAGAATGCGAGGTTTACCTTCTTCATTTTCGTACTGGCCGCATTCATTATTCTCAACCTCATTACATCCGGCATAGTCGAATTCGACAGTGCCGCAATGGGCCGCCTGAAAGAGGCCGGCGGGGACGCGTTGAAGCCAGTGGAGACCGGCTCCTGGACTCACGATTACGGCAATTTCATATCACACATAGCATTTTGTATTCTAGCTTATTCAGGCATCGAGTCCGTCATACAGACAGCCGGTTTCGTGCGAAGCTGGCGTGAGATCCATAAGGCATATCTTTTTCTGGCGGTTACGGTGGGAATTGCCACACCGCTCGTGGGCGGACTGGTGCTTTGCGCCCCAATTAATTTCAGCGAGCATGAAGGCGATCTGGTCACCTTTTATGCAACGATGCTCAACGGGACTTTCTTCGGCATCATGGTTGCCGGACTGGCCAGCATCACTCTAACGATGGCCGTCAATACCGCCTTTGTCGCCTCAAGCGAACTGCTTGAGCGCGTGGCGCACCGCTATGGATTCCAATGGCTGATCGTTACAAACCAGCGGCATTCACTCTACCGGATTCACATCATCAGCGCGGTTTTCTTTTCCACCATTATCGTAATTACGAGCGGCTCCCAAAAGATCCTGGCCGACATGTACGCGATAGGTTTAGTGGCGAGTTTTTGCATCAACATGGGATCGCTTTTGATCTACCGGTATTTTGTAGGCACCAAAGAAGTGATTCCCTATTACACCAGCCGAATCGGCACGCTTATACTTTGGATCGTACTGGTGAGCTGCTTCATTTTTCTGGCCATCGACAAGCCTCACGGAACGGCTCTCTGGGCGGCAATAACGGCTGTTGTCCTGGTGGCGGGAGGCCTGCTCGCAAAGAAAAGAGCGCCGGAAATCGTTCA
>DASPQK010000285.1:0-11849 GCA_035624985.1 Syntrophobacteraceae bacterium
CGTACTCTACGACTTCGGGAACCCTGACCACGCTGCCAATGTTAATGCCGCAATTGCAGACGAATACCCCTATCCTGAGGGGCTCTGAGCTGATGTCGCGCTCAGGCGGGAACGTTTTTTCCCGCACCAGCGTATTTCGCGCTTCGGAAAGCTTGGTCGCCGCAGCGCCTGCGGCGGCCGAGGCCTCCATAACCGCAAGAGGAATGTCCTTTGGGCCCTGTAGAACGCCGCATACGTATATTCCTGGTTTGGTGGTCGCCACCGGGTCAAAGCTCGATGTCTTGGCGAACCGGTATTGGTCCAGATCGAAGCCCAGTATTCCGGCAAAATGGCTCGCGTCCGGGCAGGCTTCAAGGCCGACCGACAGGACCACTATATCGAATTGCTCGGCCATCATTTCTCCGGATTCGCTCACATAACTCAACTGGAGATTGTCCGAGCCCGGGACCCGGTCAACCGTTTGAATTCGGGAGCGTATAAACCTGACTCCGGCGCTTTTGGCGCGCGTGTAATATTGCTCGAACTCCTTGCCGTAGGTCCGCATGTCCATGAAAAAGATAGCCGCATCCAGATCGCCCCCGGCGTGTTCCTTCGCTATCACGGCTTCCTTTATTGCGTACATGCAGCACACACCTGAACAGTAGCCGTTGTCGCCGTGGTGGAGGTCGCGGGAGCCTACACACTGAAGCCATGCGATCTTCTTGGGCTCCTGATGGTCTGATGGCCGCACCAGGTGCCCCCGGGTCGGACCACCCGCGCTGAGGAACCGCTCAAATTCGAACGACGTCAAAACATTGGGATGGTTCGCGTAGTTGTAGGTATCGAACCGGGCCGGATCGAAAGCCTTAAAACCCAGGGCCGCAATCACCGCTCCGACCTGTATTTCCCGCTCAACAGGCTTATCATCGTGGTTGATGGCCTCGGCCAGGCAACTGCCCTCACAGCCTTTGCAATCCAGGATACCCCTGATCTTGAGACAGTTCTCGGCGTCCCGAGCGGCTTTTAAGGGAACCGCCTGAGGATAGGGGATATAAATCGCTTTGCGCTGAGACAATCCCAGATTGTATTCGCTTGGAACCACAATGGGACAGACATTGGTCTTTTCGATGGCCCCTTCCTTGCACGCCTCGAAGCATTTCCAACAACCGATGCATGTCAGCGTCTCATAGACCGGCTTTTCACAGTCACATTCCGCAGCCTGTTCCAGTGAGCAGTCCATCCCGATAAGCAGGAGCCTCTGAGTGTCGATGCCTCCCAGTTTCTCTATTTGTCGTATCGCCCTGACATCACATCCTCTGACCACGGCAGCTATCCGCACTGAGGGTGATTTTTCAAGGATCGACCGGATAATCTTTGTCAGAATGTACTTGGGCTCCAGTTCGAGGGAATCCAGTTCTGCGGGCTCCCTGAATAGATACGGCCCCACGTGACCCCAACTATTTCGAAGTCCTAAGACGCCCTGCCATCCAGTTGCCAGTGCAGCCCTCGCCTCTTGTTTTATTCTCTCTTTCATTGCCACTCCATCCCGTTCAAAGATTCGCACCGATGTGCTTTTCCACCCGAACAGCACACACTTTGAGGGGCGGGATCTTTGCATCTTCATCCAGATGAGTGTCCGTCAGCACGTTGGCCGCGCACTCTGCAAAGTGCATGGGCACAAAGATCACACCGGGTTCCGTGACAGTGGAGACCTTGGCCGGAACGCAGATCTCCCCCCGTCGTGAAATCAGCCGGACCGTCTCGCCGTCGCGCACGTTCAAATGATTGGCATCCCCGGGGTGCAGTTCGACAAATCCGGTATGAACTTCGCGGTCGAGACGTTCGATTCTGCGCGTCATTGTCCCGCCGTGAAAATGAAAAGGCAGTCTTCCCGTAGTGAGAATATAGGGATATTCCTTGTCAGGAAGCTCCACCGCAGGCGTGTAGTCTACAGCGAAGAA
Organism: Syntrophobacteraceae bacterium; assembly: GCA_035624985.1. Lineage (GTDB taxonomy): Bacteria > Desulfobacterota > Syntrophobacteria > Syntrophobacterales > Syntrophobacteraceae > SbD1. The sequence continues at coordinate 1,941 of DASPQK010000285.1, forward strand.
TTTTCCTTTGCCTCGTGTGAAAGAGTCTTTGTGCAGAATGGGAGTTCCGGGATGATCCGGACCGGTACAAGGCCACTGAATGACTTCTCCAGCATCCAGGCGTTCATAAGAAACCCCGGCATAGGAAGGAGTCATCGCAGCGATTTCCCCCATGATTTCCCTGGAGGAACCATAGTCAAACCCCATGGCCCCCATCCGACGTGCGATCCCCGCAATGATCTCCCAATCGGGTTTGGCTTCACCGGGGGGCGCGACGGCCTTTCTCACCCTCTGTATGCGCCGGTCCGTGTTGGTGAAGGTCCCGTCCTTTTCGGCAAAGGAGCAGGCTGGAAGAACGATATGGGCAAGCCGACCCGTCTCCGTTAAGAAGATATCCTGGACGACAAGGAACTCAAGCGCCTGTAACGCCTCACGAACGTGGTTGATGTCGGGATCGCACACCATGGGGTTTTCCCCGACTATGAACATACCCTTGAGATCTCCCATGGCCGCTGCATTGGTCATCTCCACCACGGTGAGGCCGGGAGCCTCTGACAGCGTGACCCCCCATTTGGCTCCAAACCTGGTTCTGTCATCCGCACTGGAAACCGCTTTGTAGCCCGGCAGCACATTAGGCAAGGCCCCCATATCACAAGCGCCTTGCACATTGTTCTGACCTCTCAGAGGATTCACGCCCGTCCCGGGCCGACCGATGTTGCCCGTCACCATGGCAAGATTCGCCATGGCCTTTACCTGATCGGTGCCTGTCGTGTGTTGGGTCACTCCCATCGCATAAAAGATCATGGCCTTTTCGGCCTTGCCGTATATCCTGGCAGCCTCCGCTACAAGTTCTGAGGAGATCCCCGTGATCTCGGAGACCCTTTGGAGAGGGTAGCTCTGCACCCTCTCTTTGAGCTCTTCGAATCCCTCCGTCCTTACCCCAATGAAATTTTCGTCGATCAAACCTTCTTGGATCAGGACATTAATCATTCCATTAATTAGAGCTATATTGGAGCCGGGTTTGATTTTGAGGAAAAGGTCGCAGTATTCTGTGAGAGGAATAGTGCGAGGGTCAACAACAAGAAGCTTAGCCCCCTTTTGTTTGGCCCTCATAATCTTGGCAGCAATGAGTGGATGCTGAGAGGTTGTGTTGCTGCCCACCACGAGGATACAGTCCGTGTCTTCGATTTCATCTATGGAGTTCGTCATGGCCCCGCTTCCGAAAGCTGCGGCTAGACCAGCCACAGTGGAAGAGTGTCAGAGGCGTGCGCAGTGGTCTATGTTGTTGGTTCCCAGCACGGCCCTGGCGAACTTCATGATTGTATAGTTCTCTTCGTTGGTGCATTTGGCACTAGAGAGAACCCCAAGCGCATTCGCACCGTTGAGTTCCCTGATGGCCGACAGCCCCCGTGCGACACGATCAAAGGCTTCTTCCCATCCGATCTCTACAAATGTCTCTCCCTGCCTCAATAGGGGCTTGGTCAACCGGTCTTTGTGGTTGACAAACCGGAATGCGTTTCGCCCCAGAACACATAGTTCCCCTTGGGACACCGGATGGGTTTTGCACGGGACAACCCCTACAGCTTCCCCATCCATCACCTGGAGATAAAAATTGCATCCGGTCCCGCAAAAAGGACAGGTCGTCAGCACCATATCAAGCTGCGTCATTGATTGCTCCCCTTCTCTTCTCAACCAGAGCGATGATCTTTTTCCTGTGTTCGTCTTCAAGACCTGGGACCAACTCGAAGACCTGTTCTGGAGAAAACCGCACGATCATATCTTGCCATGCCTTAAGGGGAATGTCCGAAGGACACGTCTTTTCACATTCTCCACACCCCACACAAGTATCCCAAACATTGTACGCTCTCAAAAAATGGAAAAGCGGATAGGGAGGAGGTACCTCTCCAGAAGCGATTTCTTTTGAAAGATCAAACCCTTCAAGACTATCTTCGTATACGGGGCAAATATCTATGCATCCATAGCACTTAATGCATTTGGAAAACTGCTGATCCCAGAATGCTTTCCTTGACTCCTTGGACATCAAAAACATCTTTTGTAAGGTCGTGAGGGACTCTGTCTCCTGCAAGTGCAAGGCACTTTCCACGGATGCTGCAAAATGGGGTCCCCCCTCGCCGGTGACCGCCCTCAGCCTCTGAACAACTATATTGGTCATCCCCTGCTTCTCCGGACTTTCTTTTATGCAGGCATCCACACAATCGCCGCAATGAATACACTTGGACTCACTGATTCGAATCCTGTCCACCCAGAGCAATCCTTCGGCTTCCTTTGGACGTGAGTCTTCCGTGAGCACCACCTGCCCACATACTGCGCACCCGTTGCATTTATCCATATTAACGTAACGAGGCTTTTGAAGAACTTTGACCCGGAAGTTTCCAGGCTCACCACTCATTTCTTGAATTTCCGAGTATGTGAGCAATTCGATATTGAGATGCCGGCCGACCTCGACCAGCTTGGGTGAAATAACTCACATTGCGCATTCGTTGGTGGGGAAGGTCTTGTCCAGTTGGGACATGCCTCCGCCAATTGCCGAGGATTTTTCGACCAGGTAAACATAAAAACCGCTGCTTGCAAGATCGAGCGCCGCCTGCATGCCGGCAATGCCGCCGCCGACGACCATGACCGAACCGACCGTACCGTTACCAGACGCTTTGCCTGTCATACTTTCTCCTGATGGAAACTGACGAAGGCTGAAAATAACATTGATGCGCCCCGCCAGGAAGTAAAATTGCTTCCCCGCAGCCTATATTCTTTAGAAAAAAAAGCGCTGTCTCATAATTTCGGCACTAAGTCTGTAATGGAATTGAGATTTTGGGGATCGGGACTATTCCCGACCCTGGATATTTAACTGAAATTAATATGGAAGGCAAGACAAAATTATCACAAATTCCAATCAATCGCCCGATCCATTTGAGCGGGACTCGGGCGGACGGTCGCCACATGCTTGTGGTGTCAACATTCGCTGGGGGAAATCAGGTTATTGACCTATAAAAAATATTTATATATAGCTCCATCTGCAAAGCCCATATTATTGACCTATAAAAAATATCTATATATAGCTCTATCTGCAAAGCCCATATCGGTTCGGATTCAGGGCGGCTTTGACAAGTTCTATAAACGCCGGGTCTTCTTCGTTCCACCTTTACAAAGCATGCGTTGCCGAGAGGAGGTGCCATGCCGGATTCCAAATTGCCGCGGTTCAACGTCGGCATGGTGCTCGACGGGGCGTGTTACGATACCATAACTGAGGATCTTACCGCCATCACATCCTCCTGCTTACGTCCGGCGGCGATCGCCGATATTCACGGATCCGTGTGGTGTCAGAAATTTGCCGGAGAGTCGAGTATAGCGTTATATGAGGATCATCGGGACCTTCTGACAATAGAGGGTTTGGACCTTATCCTGGATTGCACCTGAGAGTCGGGGATTGTCTCAGACCTCCAGGGGCACAAAGCGCCAACCGTAGGTGTACTGGACCGTGAGGCCTCCATGCGGTTGATTGAAATTGCTATCAAAATCGTCCATGAAAACCATTACAGTTGACAATCCGGCTCAGGCGGATTACAGAAGCAGGTAGCGGGCTCATGAAGAGCCCGGGCGACCTAGCGAATTAGGACAAGGAGGATTAGTTATGGAAGGAAAGCACGAACACAAACATCTGCATGCGCACGACCACGATCACGCGCACTCCCACGAACATTCTCATGACGGTAAGCCGCACAGCCATGACCATACCCACAGCCATGCTCACGAGCACCTGCACGAACATCTCCATGAGCACTCGCACGGCGGGGCTCCCCAGGTGCACAACCATGACCACACGGGCGACCACGGCTCTCATGACCATGACCATCCAGGTCACCAGGCGGAATCGCACGATCACGCCCATTGAGATATCGATGAGGTAAGCAGCAGGAATGAGGCGGATGCGGCCGACGTATTCGCCTCTCTTGTTTTCTTACTTTTCGCTATACCGAACTCGGCCAATACGACGCTCACCCCATCACAGATTGCCGGTAAGAGCCTGCAGGCGAACAAACCTTGCAAGGGTAAGGAACTCCTGGGCGGAAAGGGTTTCGGGACGTCTTTTCGGGTTGATTGCGGCCTGTTCGAAGGCTTCTTCAAGAGCGGCAGAAGAAAGGCCGAACGCGCCACGGAGGCTGTTGGCCAGGGTTTTTCGCCGCTGCTGAAATGCTTTGCTGACCAGTTTTCTTAGGAAATCGAAATCGGGGCCCTCAGGGAGCTCTTTGGCGAAGTCTATCCGGAGCACAACCGAGCCGACCTTTGGGGGCGGGTAGAATTGGCCGGGGCTTACGGTGAAAAGCATCCGCACCTCGGAGTAAATTCCAAGCAGAACCGTAAGCACGCCGTAGTCTTTGGTGCCCGGTTCGGCGCTAAACCGCATTCCAACTTCTTTTTGCACCATGAAGACGGCCCGTTCGACTGCCGGAAAACTTTCGAGCAGGTGAAACATCAAAGGAGAGCTGATGTTGTAGGGAAGATTCCCCAGCAGGATGAGACGTTTTTTCTCCATAGAGAAAAGATTCGCAAAGTCGAAGGAGAGGGCGTCCTGTTGGTGAATGACGGCGTTTTCGGCGGGTATTCTTTCACCCAGATATTCTGCCATATCTTTGTCCAACTCGATCAAATGGGGCTTTTTGACCTGGAAAGATATGAAGCGGGTAAGAGACCCAAGGCCGGGTCCTATCTCGACCACGGCGTCGGTATCGCTCAGTTCAGCGCTTTGGACGATCCTGAGGGCGGTTGCCGGCTCCGAAAGGAAATGTTGTCCTAAACGTTTTCGCGGCCGTCCTTTTGTGCGGCGAAAATACTCGCCGGGCGACAGGAAATCAGGCATGTAAATTCAGTTTTTAGTTTATAGTTGCTTGTTTATAGTTTTTGCTGTGGGCCCTTCACCCTTGACTGTTAACCACTCAGCGTTCACTCATCGCGGAGCGATGCGGGCTTACCGGGAATATGCATCGAGCTCCAGCATTGCATCCCGGGGGCCGGAACGCATCCAGATCCGGTACGCGGCGGACGCTATCATTACGGCATTGTCGGTGCAGAACCGCACAGGAGGCAGATAGAGCCGGAAATTTTCGGAGGCGGCCTCATGCGCCAGCCTTGCCCTTAACCTGCTATTTGCCGCAACTCCCCCTACAGCGGCCATAGCGGACAGGCCGTGCTGCTTCGCGGCCTTGACAGTTTTTTCTACGAGCACGTCAACAATGGCCTCCTGAAAGCTTGCAGCGAAATCCTCAAGCGTGTATCGCTCCCGCGTTTTGAGTTCGTCGCCCGCGAGGCGCTCTCCCGGCGTGCAGCGCTTTTTATCCGCAGGCGGACCGTGAGAGCGTATAAGATTTGCAGCGGCTGTCTTAAGGCCGCTGAAGCTGAACTCGAAAGATTCCTTCTCAAGCCTGGAACGTGGAAATTGAATCGACTCCGGATTTCCGCCTGAAGCAAGTTTGTCGATGGCGACTCCACCCGGATAGCCTATACCCAGCAGCTTTGCTATCTTGTCGAATGCCTCTCCGGCCGCGTCATCCCTGGTGGCTCCCAGCAGCCGGGCCCCGCCGTCCGGTTCGACCCTATACAGGGAAGTATGGCCCCCGGAAACCACAAGGCAAATAAACGGGTCCTCCGGAATACTGCTTGAGAGAAATGCAGCCTGAATATGTCCCTCCAGGTGATTAACCGCAATGAGGGGCTTATCCAGAGCATAAGCCATCGCCTTAGCGGCGCTCAGCCCTACCAGCAGCGCGCCAACGAGTCCGGGACCTTGTGTAACCGCGAGCGCGTCGAGGTCTTTGGCTGAGACCCCTGCCCTTTCCAGCGCGCTTTCGATTACAGGGATGATATACTCCAGGTGCTTCCTGGACGCCAGTTCCGGAACCACCCCACCATAAGGAGCATGAATCGAGACCTGACTGGCAACCACACCGGACAGAATCTCCTTGCCGTCCCTGACAACGGCTGCCGCAGTTTCGTCGCAGGAAGTTTCGATTCCAAGGATTATCACCTGCCGCTCCTGCCAAATAATCCTAAAGGTCATCGTCTTTTAACACGATATTGGAAATTCTTCTTCACAAAACCCCCCTTTCTGGCATAATGCAGCGCTCAGGCGTGAAGCCTTAAGTCCCGTGAAGCGCGGGATGAGCTTTAAGTTTTTGGAATAAGCAACCCTCACCAGGGTTATTTCTTTTTAATTCCTATATGATCGGAAACGCACTTTGATGGCTATGACATTGAATCCACTAACTTTGAGCGGCGTCATCGGCTATTTCTATGACAATTATATGCTGGCGCTGGGCTTTCTGGGCCAGGGTTTTTTTTTCGGCAGGTTTTTCGTTCAGTGGATTGCCAGCGAAAGGGAAGGCAAAAGCGTAGTGCCTCTCGCCTTCTGGTATTTGAGCATAGGCGGGGGCGCACTGCTTCTCGTCTATGCGATCTTTAAAAAGGACCCCGTATTCATTCTGGGGCAGGGAGGAGGTCTGTTCATATACCTGCGCAATCTATACCTGATTCACGTGGAACGCTCCGGGCGGAGGGCCTAGCGTCCTATGACTTCCGGGAGATGGCTCTATCCGTTTGTCCTTATCGCCCTGTGGTGCGCCATTTTCGTCTCCTCGATCGCCCGCCCGGCGCTGTTCGACGACGCGGATTCCTTCCATGCCGAAGCTGTCCGGGAAATGGTCCAGTCCGGAGACTGGGTAACCCTGCGAATAGACAACGGCATCAGGTACCTGGAAAAGGCCCCCCTGATGTATTGGCTCGCGGCCCTTTCGGTTTCCGCCTTCGGGCTTCACGACTGGGCGCTCAGGCTGCCCAATGCGCTGTTCTCCCTCCTGTTGATATTGCTTGTGTTCAGGTTTGGGAAGCGGTTCTGGGGCGAGAGGGGGGGATTTTACGCGGGGATCGTGATTGCTACCTGTCTCGGCCACTATGCGTTCACCCGGATATTTTTGCCCGACGTGATCTTATCCTTCTTTACGGGTTTTGCCCTTTATCTGTACGCGCGGATAACCATCGAAGAAGTCGATCCCAGATATATTGGTCCGATCGATCCGCGGAGCGCCGGTATTTATATTTGCACAGCCCTGGCTTTGCTGACGAAGGGGCTGATCGGGATTGTTTTTATTGCCGCAGCCATTTTGGTTCATATCCTGGTAACTGGAAACCTGAAGGCGGTCAAGAAACTCCAGATCGGGTACGGGATTCTCATTTTTCTGATCGTTGCGGCCCCCTGGCATGTTGCGGCGGCCCTTGCAAACCCGGATTTCCTGTGGTTCTATTTTATTCGCGAACACATGCTGCGCTTTCTAGGGATGCGCTACCCCAAAGACTCCGGCAGCCTTCCGCGCCTGCTCTTCTGGGGTCTTCATCTGGTGTGGCTTTTCCCCTGGAGCGCATTCATATGGGGTCTTGTGCGAAATTTCCCGAAATCCGTGCGCCCACAGGCAATGACAGAACGAATATGCCTCCTTCTATTCATCTGGATAGGAGTGATCCTGACTTTCTTCACCTTCGGCACAACACAGGAATACTATACTTTTCCCTCACTTGCCGCATTCGCGCTCCTGCTCGGCAAGTCCATGGCGGACCTGGAGGCCGGACAACCTTTACCGGAGCTGGAAATCACGGGCATTGGGATCATGGCATTCCTGATGCTTGTGACAGGCGCCGGCATCATAGCACTCACATGGATCGGCAACCATGTATCTGCGCCTACTCTTTCGGCAACTCTTACTACAAACCCGGAACGCTATTATCTCGCGTTCGGCCACATACGCGACCTCACCCCGGCAACTTTTCGCCTGCTCTCCACACTGGTATACCAAACCGCCGGCCTGCTGATCGCAGGACCTTCAGTCGCTTTTTTGTTTGCTCTCCGGAAACGCTGGCTGGCTTGTTTTCTCGTTCTTGCCGCAATGATGGTCGGCGTGTGTCATTTATACAATGAAGGAATGATTGCCTTCGAACCCGTGCTCGGCTCCAGGAGCCTGGCCAAGGCTGTCCAATCCTGCTACAGGCCCGGTGACAAGATCGTAATAAACGATTTTTATGAGAAAGGCTCAACTCTTAACTACTACACGGGTCTCCAGGTCCACGTGCTCAATGGAGGGGTAGGCGTTCTGTGGTACGGCTTGAACGACGAAAAAGCGCCAAGCTTGTGGCTCAACGAGGATGAACTGCTCGACGAGTGGAGGTTTGGGAAAAGGATTTTCTTTTTCAGCGAAAAAAACCCCCTGGACTCCTTCCTTTCAAGGCATCCCGATTTCCAGTACCGAATATTTGCCGAAAACGGCGGGAAGAAAATCCTGATAAACTGGTGAGTCTGAAAAAAACTTGCCGGTTTTACTCCAGAATTGGGCATCCTAAAATCCCCAGCCCGTCATGGCCGCTCTGAGGTCATAGTTGAATACACTGAATCAGGCCGCCTCATTATTGATCAAGGCTTGTTGCCTGTTAAGGCCGACGCCTTTTGGTTCCGCTTTGGCGTCGACCACCACCACGGTCAGGCCGTGCGCTTTTAAGATCAATCTCTCGACAACGGTTTTTCTCCTCAGCAACCTTTTCCACCATGCAACCGGCCCCGGACGACCGATGACTATGTGGCCGACACGATACTCCCTGGCGAAATGCAGGATGGTGTCCACAATATCTTCGCCCTTGTAGGTGAAGACAATGGCGCCAAGCGTATTGGCAAGGGTCAATGTCTCCGAAAGAAAGCGTTGGGTGGTGGCGTCTATGGCTGTGGGCGACTCTGAGGGCCGCTGCACGTAAACGGCGTACCAGTTGCGGTTAAGGCGTCCGGCAAGTCTCGACCCGTATCGCAGAAGGCCGGCGCTGTTAGGCCCCCGCGAGCTCAGGCAGACCATCACCTGGTCGGGGGCCATCCCATGCTCTTCTTCCGGGGTGGTTCGGCGTTTTAGGTCTATCTGGGATGCAAGTTCCCTGAAAGCCAATTCGCGCAGCTCATTGAGATTGGTGCGCTTGAAGAAATGCTCGAGAGCGGTTGGAACCCTTTCGTGAGGGTAGATCTTACCCTCTCTGAGGCGCTGCTGGAGGTCCTCGGGCCCGAGGTCAACGTTGACGATTTCGTCGGCTTCCGCAAGGATCGAATCCGGAAGCCGTTCGTGCACCTTTACGCCGACCAGCTGTTCCACAGTATCGTAGAGGCTCTCAAGGTGCTGAATATTGAGTGTGGTAATTACGTGAATGCCCGCAGCCAGAAGGTCCTGGACATCCTGGTAGCGTTTTGAGTTCTCGCTGCCCGGAACGTTGGTATGCGCCAACTCATCGACGAGCGCCACTTCCGGACGGCGCGCCATCACCCCATCAAGGTCCATTTCTTCAAGGAGGATGCCCCTGTACAGAATCTGCTTTCTCGGGACCACCTCGAGGCCTTCGACCAGTTTGGCAGTCTCTGCCCTGCCATGAGTTTCCACGAGTCCTGCAACGACATCGACTCCTTCCTGCTTGAGGCGATGCCCTTCGAGAAGCATCTGCCAGGTTTTTCCCACCCCCGGTCCATAGCCGAGATAAACCTTCAGCTTGCCGCGCTGCGCGCGGCGTATCAACTGAAGAAAGCTCAGGGCCTTTTCATTCGACATCGGCCTATCCTTCAGATCTCCGGGGCAGCAATGGAAGCGGTCCCGGAGGTTGCTTCGAACCGGCGTGTCAATATCGCGGTCATGCCAACCGCCTTTGGCGGGAGGATTTCCCGGTTCCTGCCGCCGCCACTAGAACGTCGCAGCGAGGTTTATGCCCCCGACCACATGGGTGGAATGCGTGTCGAGGGAGTTGGCTTCCAGGTAGTCCGAGGCGGCGCCGGACAACGGAAGCCACAGAGCGATTTTCGGCGCAATTGTCACGTATTTGCCGATTGGAAATTTCACATCCGCGGTT
>DASPQK010000286.1:0-14135 GCA_035624985.1 Syntrophobacteraceae bacterium
GCTTTGGTTTTTTCGGAAGGTTCGATCCCCATATTCAATGAAAGGAGCTTCTTGCAGCGATTGTAAACCTCGAGCACATTTGTGTGCCGGCCGAGCCGTTGATGGCAGATCATGAGACGCTGGTAAAATTCCTCCGATAAATCATCTATATTGAGGTCTCTCAGGATACTACATTCCTGCAATGGAAGGGGGCGGTTTGAAATCGGCATTGGGTCGGACCCGACCCAATGCCGCGAACTAACTCGCTTGAGAAGACCTTTACCTATTGGTTACTACCTGGGTGACGGGAGCGGCGCAAGTGCATGGCGCGGTTTTGCTGCTTCCAGTAAAGCTGGCCGTAACCGTGTATGTCCCCGCGTAGAGGAATCTGTAAGTCATTGTGGTAGCATACCAAAAGGACAATAGCGAAGGGTGGCCGGTGAAAACGGGTACGGCTGATCCTACATTGGCGCCGTTCACCATAAACCGCACGGTCCCATTCCCTATATCCGGGCCGGTTTCAATATTGGCGGTGAAGGTGACGTTCAGCAGCCTGCGCGAAGGGTTCTTACTGGAAGTAAGGGACATACTGCTTGGCCACAGAGCCACAATCTCGCCTGTCCATACGTTGCCCGTGGTACTGGTGAAGTCCGTGCTGGCGGCTGTGGACACGTTCTGTGGCGGATAATAGGCTGCATTTTCGCCGGTGATCGTTATTGTATAAGCGGTGTTGGAAGGCACCTGGGTGAAGGCGAAGTTGCCATTGGAGTCGGTGGTCGTGGTCCGCGACTTGCCGTGGCCGCCGCCGTGGGTGGGCCCCAGCTGCACCCCTTGCCCGGGGAGCGGCATAAGCCACGGGGCCACCACAATACCGGCAACGATCTCCCCTGTGCCTGACGTGTAGATATTGTAAGTGCATTCGTGGACGGAAGTGTAATTATACCCATTAGCTGTTTCGATGGTGGGCAGATTGTACCACACATCGTCCTGGCCGGACCAGCCCATGTTGAGGTGATGGTAAATGGTTGGAACTTCATTGACATAATTGTAGCCGTATCCGTCACACACCACCAAATGGCCGCCGGAGGACCCCTGGACGGCTAATATAACGGGGTGTTTGGCGTTAAGGTTGGGATTGATCATACTCATGAGAGCGGCTTCCGGCAGGTTATTTCCTGCATTATCGCCACTTTTGGCGTTGCTGTACTGGAAAAAGTTGAGAAGCGCATTAGGCGCGTTGTCCCAACCCGAGACGGAGCCGTTCTTGGTAAAATCCGTATCCAAGGAAAGGGCTGCATCCCAGGTAAGCCTCCCGATGGCCTTTTGCTGTGTAAGCGTAGTGGAGGAATCGGACGTCAAAGGCATTTTTCCCCACTGGTATGCACCCCCGTTGTCATCACCCCCAAGAGTTTTGCCGGTCAACTGCTGCCCGCCGTTAACGTTGTAGTGTCCTGATAAAATCCCGACAGGCGCAGTTGGATACCCGAAGTTGAACATGAGCTGGGCCAGGGCGGTGGCCCCGCTGCCGCAGACATAGTTATTGGGATCACCCCATTTGCAGGGTTTGGCTTGAGGGGTGTAATAATTGTAAACGTCCGGGTTGTTGGAGTTGCACGGCGGATTCGATCCATTCGCGCAGGCCTGGTTCCATTGCGTTTGCACCAATGGCGCCACTTGCACATTGGAAATGTTGCTCAGAGACCCTCCGCTTCGAACGGGACCCGCATCCTCACCTGCACGGACAGGAGCGGAAAGTCGGACCCACTTGCGCTGCGCTCCGGCCATTCGGGAATCGGCTGCCGACTTCGCACCGCCAGGCAAAACATTTGCCTCCATCTCCCTGGCATAGGCGACCCGCCCCGGAATGTCCCGGCTCACCAGCGCACCGAGAGGATTAGCGGGTGACGGATCGTAAGAAGTCGCGTCGCTTAGGAAACCCATGATGGGCTCGACCCGATCGTCCGCCGGCAAAAATATCAGCCCCGAAGGCAGCAGATGAACCGCATAATAAGTGGGGTTGCCCGTCTCGTCGGTAAAGGTTTCGACTTTCTTGACCTCATGGCCGAGCGGTGACCCCATAGGCCGGGCTTCAAGGCTGAGCCAGTTCACGGCCACGTTTAGAGCTTCATCTTCGGTGGTGGGCCTCGCCCATGCCCCCGAGGCAAAAAAGAGTAAGAGAGCCATGGAAAGCATCACGGACTTGACGGACATCATGATTGAAATGCTTCCCGCTCCATTTGAAAATCGCGCAAATGGCCTTTCTTTGGGACCACGGATCGGATTCATGTTAGTGACTCCTTTCGTTGGTTTGTTTGAAAGACCCGACAAGGCGATCGGCACCTTGCCGCTTTCCTTTTCGTGTGGAGGACCTCCCTCCAGTGAAGATGCTCAAAAGCTCATCAATCCCTGTAAAGGATTTCCTTTCAGGGCATCCGGGTTCCTCCACCGTGCCCGCAAGCTCACAGGGCGCCCCGGGTTCGCGGCGATAAATGCGGACAATGTATGTTTCCAAAACCATCTCCCGTTTTTGGTCTTAATGCCACGGAAGGGATCACGGATCGGTCACGGATTGCGGGAGAAAATTGAAAAATCTGAAAAATAGCAGGCCGCAGCGATCACAAGGTAGACTTGCCGGGACGGGGGTAAGGTGATGGAGCCGGCTACCCTGGCGGCTCCGGATCGGGGTCCGTGCGCATCCGAGCGCCGGTCCTCCTCATTGGATTAGCTCCGAATACCCATTATGCTCCTGAAGATGGCTTTGGTTTTTTCGGAAGGTTCGATCCCCATATTCAATGAAAGCAGCTTCTTGCAGCGATTGTAAACCTCGAGCACATTTGTGTGCCGGCCGAGCCGTTGATGGCAGATCATGAGACGCTGGTAGAATTCCTCTGACAAGTCATCTATATTGAGGCCTCTCTGATAAAGCTCTATTGCCCTCTCACATTCACCCGAGTTTTCCAGTAAACCGCCGGCCCTGCTTATCAGGCTTAAAAATTTGCTTCTTAACCTCTCGCGATATGAGATCGTCCAGAACAGTCCTTCATCTCCGAGGAGAAAATGTCCCCGGTAGAGGGCTACGGCTGTTTCCAGCAGCCGGGCGTCTAGGGTCTCGCTTTTGTCCAACTTTGCAACAATTCTTTGGAACGCCAGCGAATCCACCCAGCAGTAACGGGGATCGAGCGAAACTTTCCCTTCTTGAAAACGTATGGCGCCTTCAACTCCCATCAACCGGCGCAGGCGCAAAAGGGTGGACGTAAAGGCGCTGCGGCCGCGGTCACCGGTTGCATCCGGCCAAAGGGAGTCTCCAATGTATTCTGCGGATAGATCTCCCCCGCCGTTTGAAATCAGGATCTTTAGCAGTTCCAGCGATCTTTTCTGCACCTTTCCGGAAAACTGCACGGCTTCCTCGTCCCGTACGATCTCGAATCGGCCAAGGGTGTAAATTTTCAATGCCCAGGGCCACTGCTCGTAATCGATGGGCGGAGGATCGGGCATGAGATTGCGTTTCCGGATCAGTTGCACAACATAATCCACCTCGATGCCGGCTTCCAGAGCCCTTCGGCAAAGTTCGGCCATCATGTCCGGCACCCAGGTAAAATAGGTGTTGACGAATGCATTATCTCTTCCAAGAGACATTGCCTTCTCAAGTGAAATCAACCCGGAGGAATCATCCCTGTTGTCAAAGGCGAACTTGGCTTCGGCAAGATGACCCATAAAAGTGGCAATGGGAAGACGGACAGAACGGGCGATGCCAAAGCACTCGATAAGGTGGCTCCTTGCCTCATGGTCTCTTTTGAGTTCATGCAGAGCCAGGGCGCAGCCAAAATGGCTGCAAACACTGGTATGCATAACTCCTGCCAGCAAGCTGAACTTCAAAGACATTTCCTCGTGGTGAAGCGCGTTCGGAAAATCCCGCTTGAGAAGTGATTTCCATCCGCGTAAGAGGTGGTAGAATTCCTTTGTCCAAAAAGACATTTGGTTGAGCGAGACCGCCATTTTCTCAAGGAATGACTCAGCAGCTTCAACATCTCCGCAGCTTAGAGCGGCATTTACCCCATGCCCCAACAAAAAACCGTCCAGCAGGTGAATGCCGGTTCGGGAGGCAAGCTCCAGCCCTTCTTCCACAGCCGTCCTCATGTCTTCCAACTCTGCCGTGAACATACATTGAATGGCTTCGAGAATTTTCAAAAATATCAGGAAAAATGGGGGTATATTCGGCCTTCGGGCCACCTCGAGAAACAAATCGGGCAAAGGTCTGGTCGCTCGGCCCTCGAACAGGTAGCGAGCGGCCAAAGCCTGAAGCACTTGTATCTTTATGTTCTCATCAGCGATCTCAGGCAAAATGGAGAGGGCTTTGTCCACCATCTTTTCAAGGTCCGGGTGCCACTGTTGCCTCAAAACCATTGCATAAAGCCTGTTTGCAGTAATTCGAGCTTCGATTTCGAGGGAAGGAAAATCAGGGAATTCTTTTAATACGTCATCGAGCAGAGCCAGTGCCTCATCGAAAGGCTTATATGAACTGGCTGAAAAAGTTATCGAATCAAACATTCACGACAGGGAAAGGAAGGTCCCAACCGCGTCACTGCGCTCCCTGAACAGGTTGAATGCTTTCTCAAAAAGGACATGACTCTCCTGCGTCGAGACTGGGAGGCGGCATATCCCAAGCCAGTAAAGAAGCCATGGTTCATGTTTCACTGCTGACGCGGGGAAAGATTCGATCCAGCCCTGCAATGTCTGCCATCGCCCCTGTGAGATGAGGGCAGGAGCTTTGGCGAGGATCACCCGCATCGCCTCGGACCATTCCTTCACCTCCAGGAAAAGAGCTATCGCGTCCTCGGGATACCCGTTTTCCTCCAGAACCTTGGCGGCCCTTCTCCTGGTTTCCGCAAGGCGCCGGGGGGCCATTGTTTCTTCCGCCTTATCCAGGAGAAATTCCCGAAAAAGGGGGTGATATTGAAATACCTGGCTGTAGGATGCATACCTGTAGATGAAATAGTTCTTTCGATTCAGGTCGTGAAAAATACGCGAGGCCCTTGGGTTTTTGGTAAGCTCCCCGGCCATCCGGGCGCTCATCTTGGGAAGAAAAGAGGTCTTGAGCAAAAAGTTCCTGGTATCTTGAGAACCCCTGTAAAACAGTTCGGTTGCGAAATAGCTGAAGATTTCCTCCCGCAGAAGATGACTGGGGATCTGGAAATCAAAATCCTGGGTTTTCAGGCTTTCAATTAGCAGCACCAGGCCTGCAACCCACCCGTCGGAGGCTTTGCGCAAAACCGAGAGGGTCCGGCTTCCGAGATCTTTTTCCGCCTTGAGCTTCGCAATGGCGTCGGACTCATCGGCCGTAAGCCTTATATCTTCCCAGCCGATAACACTCATTTCCCCCCTCGCATGGAGGCGCACATAGGCGGGAGGGGGATTGCCCCTGCTCAACACGATCACATTGACCCCTTGGGGTATCGCGGAAAACCCCGAGTTTATGGCGTCATGGAATGGGGAATCATCCGGTACGTCCTGGTAGTTGTCGAATACGATTGCTGAACCGAAAGTCTCGGAGTCGGGCCGCCTTATGTTTTTGCCGATCAGTCTTTCACAGAGATCTTCAAAGAAGCGTTTCGCAAAGGCCGGGATCCCTAAAAGATATTCCGGAGTAAGCAGTGGAAGAGGTCTTCGGCGCCGGGGAGACATCCTCTTGGCGGCCAACCCCATGTAATAGAAAAAGGTCGAAATGTCGGCGTCGCCCTCGTCGATCTGATACCAGAGGCAAGATGCCTTGCGCGATTCGAAATAGCTTGCGGCGAGTGTGGTCTTACCTGATCCGGCCGGCCCCGATATCCAGATGACTTTCTTTTCATGGCTTCTTTCAATTAACTGGAAGAGACGCTCGCGCGGATGGGCTGTCTGAGTGTTTGGTCGAGTCAGCTTTGCGGGTCCGGCTTGCTTCATCGTTGCCCCCGGCTGATTGGTGGTGCGGGCTGATGAAAACTGTCCACAAACGATGAGATGCTAATACCAAGTTGCGTTCAAGATGGATATAATTGAGAGGGCATACAGCGCTACGCTCCCCCTCCCCTGCGTAGGGGCGGGGTTTATCCCCGCCCAATCTTGAACGCAACTTGGTATAAGAGCCGTTGACCCGCCCGAAAAGGCAACCGGCACATTTTAAAATTTTCAAAACCTCGCGGGCATTGATATCGAAAGGCCTTGATATGTCAATGATTTTATCAGAGGGTGCGGGACTGCGCCCTGGGTATTTTATATGAAGATTTCATACAATATAATTATGATACCGCATACTTGGCAGTAATAACTAAGTTATTACTTTCTAAGAATCCTTATGAATCTTCACAAAACTTTACACTGCCCGGACCTGAGACAAAGAAACACCGGACAAAGAAGAGTGCCCCAAAGATAAAAAGAGAAGGGTTCTCAATTCAGCACTGGTGTCGGCAAGTAGCCGCTCATCAATAGGAATGAGAACTCTTGGATATCTTATTCCCGCGGCTCAAAGGCTTTTTATCCATCGGGGCTTCCTCTGCCAAGATAAACCGACCGGACCTCGGGGTTCGAAAGCAGGCCGTCCGCCCAATCCTCCAGAACAATTCTTCCCAGTTCCATGACATAGCCGCGATGCGCAAGTTTAAGAGCCGCCCTGGCGTTCTGTTCCACCAGCACGACCGTCACTCCCGTCCTGTTTATCTCACGAATTGTCTGGAAGATTGCCTTAACAAGCATAGGAGCCAGGCCCAGGCTGGGCTCGTCGAGGAGCAGCACTTTTGGACGGCCCATGAGCGCCCGGCCGATGGCCAGCATTTGCTGCTCGCCCCCGCTCAGAGTCCCGGCAAGCTGATCCCGGCGGCTCTCAAGGATCGGAAAAAGGCTGTAGACCCATTTCTCGGTCTGTTTCACCCGGTTTTTGTCCCGGCAAACATAAGCCCCCAGGTTGATATTCTCCCGGACCGTTAGTGTTCCGAAAATCCTCCTCCCTTCGGGCGCCTGGGCGATGCCGAGTTTGACGATTTCGTGTCCGGGCAGGCGGTGGATAGGCTCGCCGCCGAGGTCGATCCTCCCGCTCGAAGGTTTTATCAGGCCGCTGATGGTCATCAGCGTGGTGGACTTGCCCGCGCCGTTTGCGCCCAGAATGGCGACAATTTCATCGCGATGCACCTTGAGATCGATGCCGTGGATGGCCTCTATGTTGCCATACTTGACGCAAAGACCGGTGATTTCCAGCAGGGCCATCTTTAGTACTCGTTCTCGGCGCCCAGGTAAGCTTCTATCACGCGGTTATCCCGCTTGATCTCGTCGGGCGTCCCTTCGGCGATCTTTCTGCCGTATTCCATCACCACAATGTGCTGACAGGCTCTCATGACCAGCGCCATGTCATGTTCTATGATCAAAACGGTGATTCCCATATCCCTGATTAACTCTACAAGCGATACGAGCCGCCTCGTTTCACTCTCGTTCATCCCGCTCGCAGGCTCGTCCAGAATCAGCAGGCGCGGTTCGGCGGCGATTGCTCGGGCAATCTCGAGCAGCCGCTGATTTCCATAGGAAAGGTTCTTTGCAAGCTGTTCCGCCCCATTTCCAAGTCCGACGAGGGCCAATATATCCAGCGCCTTTTTCACCGCTTCCCGCTCTTCGCGGCGTTGTCGCGGCAGACGGAGAAATGAAGACAGGATGCCTGCGTTCAGCCGGCAATGGCAGCCCGCAAGGACATTTTCGATCACTGAAAGATTTTGGAACAGCCGGATCGTCTGAAAAGTCCGCGCAATCCCGAGCAGGACCCGCCGGTGAGTGCTCAGTTGCAGGAGCGAGCGCCCGTTGAAGACAATTTCGCCCGATTCGGGACGGTAGATTCCGGTGATGAGGTTGAACACCGTGGTCTTTCCGGCCCCATTCGGCCCGATCAGACCCATGATAACGCCTTCTTCGAGATCGAAGGAGAGGCGGCTTACGGCGCTCAAGCCTCCGAAATTCTTTGTGACCGAGCTTAGCCGGAGAAGACTCATTCTGCCTCCCCTGCGGAAGAAACGCCTCTCAGCCTGTACTTTCTCGGACTCGCGGGCAACAGCCCCTGGGTCCGGAAAATCATCATCGCCACCATGGCGGCCCCGAATATTAGCATCCGCGCGCTGGCAAACTGCCGGAAAAACTCGGGCAGCCCGACTATTAGAAATGCCCCCAGCAGCACGCCGGGTATGCTTCCCGAGCCGCCGAGAATGACAATTGCGAACATCAGGACCGATTCCCAGAAAGTGAAGGATTCCGGTGAAATGATAGTCATTTTCGCTGCGTAAATATTTCCGGCCATGCCGGCCCAGGCCGCTCCCAAAACCAGGGCGACCAGCTTATAGTGCGCTGTGTCGATTCCGCTGGCTTCTGCGGCGACCTCGTCTTCGCGCAGGTAGTTGAGCGCCCGGCCCACACGCGAGTGCTCCAGAAGGTGAAACAGGAGCGCGGTGATTCCTGCGAACAACCAGATAAGGTAGAAGAATTGCTCGGGGATCCTGATGATGTAGCCGAACACCGATGGACGCGACACTCCGAAGATTCCGTTGGCCCCGCCCGTTATGCCGAAGATGTTGTTGACCAGGGCAATGCGCACGATCTCACCCACGCCGATGGTCACTATGCAGAGGTAATCGCCCCGCAGGTGGATGATCGGGCGGGCTATGACAAGGGCGAACAATCCGGAAGCAACGCCGCAGACCGGCAGAAGGGCCAGCACCGGTATGCGGCAGGTGGTGTTCAGAATAGCTGCTGTATAGGCCCCAACGGCATAAAACGCGGCGTGGCCCAGGTTGAATAACCCGGCGTGCCCAACGATCAGATTGAGGCTGAGGGCCAGGATGGCGTAAATGCCTACGCTGTTCAGCACGTCCGTCCAGTATGCGTTCAAAAACAGGGGCGCCGACGCCATAACGGCTACTCCGCCGAAAGTCAGGGCGATTGTTCGATTTCTCATAGCTTTTCAGCCACCCGTTCACCCAGCAGCCCCGTGGGTCGAAGGATCAGTATCAGGATGAGGACCAGGAAGGCTATGGCGTCTTTGTAGGGAAGCGATATATAAGCGGCGCCCAGCGATTCGATCACGCCGAGTAGCAGCCCTCCGAACATGGCGCCGGGAATGTTGCCGATTCCTCCCAGAATGGCCGCAGTGAAGGCTTTCAAACCGTAGCCCCAACCCATCGAAAAATTTATTTGGCCGTAGTACAGGCCCACAAGCAGCCCGGCGGCTCCGCCCATCCCGGGCCCGATGATGAAGACCGTCAGAATGACGCGATTTACGTCAATTCCCATGAGGCGCGCCGCCCCCTGGTCAATCGCCGCGGCGCGGATGGCCGTGCCGATTTTGGTCTTTTGAACGAAAAAGTATAACGCTCCCATCATAACCACAGAGGCGCAAAGCACCAGGATTCGCACCAGGGGAATCTGTATTCCCAAGACGCTCAGGGTGATCTGAGGCAGGATATTCGGCGGATAGACTTGGTTGCGGGCGCCGTAGACCAGCATGATGGCGTTCTGGAGAAAAATCGAAGCGCCCAGCGCCGAAACCAATGCGGACAGACGCGGGGATTCGCGCAAAGGCCGGTAGGCTACCCGGTCGAGCAAAGCCCCCATAAGGCCGATCATGCCCATGACCATCAGCGCGAGCAGGGCCGTTCCCCAAAAAGGGCCAAGCCCGCTGAGGAGCCAGGACGAAAGGAGAGTCAGGCCAAGGTAGGAGCCGAGGGTGAAAAGATCGTTGTGGGCAAAATTGATCAGCTTGAGGACGCCGTAAACCATTGTATAGCCCAGGGCAATAAGGGCGTAAATCCCCCCCACCGCCAGACCGTTGGTAAATTGCTGAGCAAAAAGTTCCATATTTTTCTGGAACCTCACATACCTTGAAGATTACGCGCTCCGGCGGCGGATAGGCCGCTCCCGGACTGGTCTTCAGGGTCTCTACAGTTGCATTTCACAAATTTATCGATATTTAATTGAATCGGGTCACCACACTCCGTCATTCCGGCAGTACGTCATTCCGGCGGCGCATTTGAGCCGGAATCCAGCAGCGCCATCAAGTGTCAAGCAACTTAAGAAACGCAACACTAAGGTTGCAGGATGAACTGCCCATCTGGGTCTACCTTGTATAGCCTGTAAACGTCGCCGATGCGGTCGCCGTTCTCATTGAACGAAATTTTCCCGGTTAGCCCCGGAAAGTCCTTGAGCCCGGTATGAAGATAGTCTGCCAGCTTGTCCGGGTCGGTTGTCTTGGTTTGCGCGATCGCGTAAGTAACCACCCTGAAACCGTCCCCCGCAAGCACCGAGTAAATGGAGCTTGGAGGATTGCCGTATTTTTGGGCGAATGCGGCCGTGAAATCCTTGGCCTCTTTCGAAGGTAGATCCTTCGGCAACGGGGCGCTGATGAAATAAAAACCGGCTGCCGCATCCCGTCCGGCCGCCTTCACCAGGTCGGCATTGTTGGTGGCGTCCCCTCCCATGAAGGTGACGCTCCAGCCTATTTCCTTCTTTTGTCTTAGAAGAAGACCCGCCTCGCCGTAATAACCGGTGAAAAACACGAAGTCGGGGCTTGCAGCTTTCATTTTCGTAAGAATAGTCGTGTAATCCTGCTCTCTTGGGGTTAAAGCGTCAAAGAATACGATCTGCACGCCTTTCTTGTTCTCAACAAGCCTCTTGGCCTGGTCCGCCAGGCCCTTGGCGTAGGTGCTGTTGTCATGAAGAATGGCGAGCTTTTTCACTCCAAGCTTTTCTATGGCCTCCACTGCGACTTTGGCCTGCTCGTCATCACGCGGGCAGGTCCGGAAGAAATACCTCAACCCTTTTTCAGTAAGCCGTATGGCCGTCGATCCGTTGGCGATCTGGATTATCTTGTTTTCATCGTAAATATTCTGGGTCGCCTCGGTAACGGCCGAACCGTAAGTCCCGATAACTGCGGTTACGCCGAGCGTAGCCAGGCGTTGTGCGGCAAGTGCGGCAGTGCGCGGGTCTCCGCCGTCGTCTTCGGTTATAAGCTCGACCTTCGCGCCGTTCACGCCGCCGCCGGCGTTTAGCTCTTCAACAAGAAGATTCAGGACCTGCTTCATCTCCTGGCCCTCGCTCGCCCACGATCCGGTAATAGGCCCCATGAGGCCCGTTTTTATGGGTCCGGCCGCCGGCGCGACGCCCGAAACCAAATACATGCTCAACAGCAGGAAAACAAATTTTTTCATCTATAACATCCCTTCCCGGCAAAAAGACCGCATCGGGAATGCCTCTCCGATGCTCTCGTACCGCTTGGCGCTTTCCGGTGCCGGACCAGCCTTCCCGAATACCCGTTCATCCCAGATTAAGCAGCCCCCTGTCAAGTAGTCTTCATTTCTTTTGTATTAAAGGTTAGTCTTGGCCAACGGCCGAACGGGGTGGAAGGCTGCCTGCCAACAAAACGGCCAATGAAATTGCGGAGCCGTTTACGAATCATTGGTTAATAACCCGTAAAGGGGCAGGGGATTTTGCTTCTTGCAAGCCATCTTGAATATTTTCGTTTACCGGAAGTAGGATCCGTGTTTAATTGACTTCTAACATCTGTAAAAAAGCGGGTTGGCCATGTTCGATAAAATCATTTCCGTTCTGGAAGACCGGGCTGTCGCCCAAAACACAAGGCGAATAAAGGAAATTCTTGAGTTCCGGCGTATTTTAGAACCGGAAATTGCTGCACTTGCCGCTGAATCTCTCGATCCAAATGATTTAGTGCTCATCAAGACAATTTTGGATAGACAAGAGACCAGCCTTTCGCAAGAAAAGGCAGACGCTCAGGATGACCTGCATTTCCATCTGACATTGGCTAGAGCTACGAAAAATGACATCCTTGTGGAAGTGACTGCCATCCTGTATGACATTCTCGGGGAATGCCGGGTTCCACAACTGGAGAACTTAACAAGGAAGAGAATTTCACTCCGGGGCCATCAAAAAATTTATGAGGCTCTAAAAGAAAGGGATTCTGAATTGAGCCGGTCGGCAATGCGGGATCATCTTAGGGATGTGGAATCTCTCCTCTACGGCCGGCGCGCGGATGCTTCCACATAAGCTCTCCACTTCGAAAGTTCGGACGTCACCCCACCGGGTAATAGAACGATCTGGACATGTTGAACCTTTCGAGCTTTCGGAATTCCGCTGGGTAAAAGAGATAGAAATGCCGGCAGGTCTCATCCCGCCGGAATCATTGGCTCATCTTCCGGCGCGATGATTAGATCGGAAACCTTATTTACTCAGTTCAAAAGTCCCGCCATCATGCCAGCTTCCATATACATACACATTGAAGTCGCCATCTATTGTGTTCCCGCTCAACGTACCCTGGGTAAAACTCAGTACAACTGGCTCACCGGAGCACTTACTACTGGCAGTGACCTTGACCGTGCTGCCGGATAGAGTAATGGTTGCCGCGACGTTTGAATATGTCCCGCAACCGGTATTCCTTACAGTCAGCGTTCCAGAATACCCGGACGCGGTCTGTGTAACGACAAGCGTCACACCCCCCGACCCCCCGCCATAATCGCTCGTCCAGGAACCATTCCAGGTCCCGCCCAGAGGATCGGTCAGCTTTATGGAGGCATGCCGGGCCGGTGATTGTCCGGCTGCATTTTTCACTTTGAAGTAAACAGTCTTGGTTCCGACACCGGCGCTTAAAGTAAAACTCGGTTTGGTCGAGTAGGTTTTCCAGGTTGCGCCCGTGAACTTGGACGATTCGCTCGCTTGGTACGAGGTGGGCTTGCCGGTTGTGCTGTTGTTCAGGGTGACAGTGCGCTTTGTTGTTGTGGCCGCCCCATTATTGATTTTGAAAGAAGTGACGGTCGGCGTCGTACCGGTAGCCTCTTCGGCAGAATCGTTCCCAATTTTCCGTATCTGAACCGTATCTACATACCAACTGCCATCACCATTTTTTCCTGGATCGTTCTTAAAAGCAATCCTGACTGTCTTGCCAAAGAAAGCGGTCAAGTCGACATCCCCCGGTAACCAGGCCTTACTCTCTCCAACAAACGAGTCCTGAAAAGGTTCCCATTGGGACCATCCGGCTTTTTGAAAATCGAAGCAGGAAACCTCGATCGTCCCGCTTCCCTGAAAGTCGGGACCGTACGAGAACCAATGGCGGAAGCTCAAATGAATCTCCTCGTCTTCTGCAACGGAAGGCAAAACCAGGGGAGGTGAGATAAGACGGCCGGCGGTCAGGCCGGCTCGCGTACCGGCGCATCGCGAACCTTCATAACAATTCCCCAGCCCGGCAGGGGGAGATCCGGCCTCCCAGACACCGTTGTCCGTGGACCAGTCGCCCAGGCCGGCTTCAAAATCCGTCGAGTAAATCACCTCCGTGTTCTCAGCGGAGACAGGATAGGCGGCAAACGAGACACAGAGAAACACAAAAGCAAAACCAGCAAGGTTAAGAACCGATCTTTTCACGCTCTCCTCCTTGATTTGGAGCACTACGAACTTCAACGGTGCGTTAACTTGATCTCCTGGGTATACTGGGCATTTTGGATATTGACTGAAGCCGCAAAAACTCCTGTGAGCCGCAAGAATGCAATTGGTTTTCCCAGGGAATAATGCACCAACTTCAGTGCCAGGCGCCCCAATCGCATCTTCCGGTCGGGTCTTTGCCCGACAAAACTTCGGTTGCGCGCCTGAGACTTGAAAAAGTATATAATCTCCGGTTGGAATACGCAAGCTCAGATGACCATCTGCCTTGACCACCCCGTATGATGAAAATGCAGTCGAGTAGCTCTATTATGGGTGCGAGCACACTCCGGGAGGAGGTCGAACTATAGCTTTGCCACACACAATCAGATAACGGATGTTGGGATTAGCGACGGTATTGCAGACGATCTTTTCAATCCCTATGTTTTCTGTCTGAAGCGTTCCTGACAGGGCGGCGCCGGTCTCGATTGCTGCCTTTACCAGTTTCTCGATCTCGTGGGGAATGGTCTGCACTTCAGGCGGCATCGAACCATAGGGTGCATTCAACAAAACGACCACTGCCACCAGCGACTAGCCTGGATTCCCACGTGGACATCAGTTGGGAAAAGAGCTAATTGCAGCCCTGCCCAAATCGTTGCTGGACAACGTTTTGAGCCTCGCGTCAGTTATGATTCCAGTTAACATAAATCTACCCTCCACCTTGTTATCCT
>DASPQK010000287.1:0-7902 GCA_035624985.1 Syntrophobacteraceae bacterium
CAAGCATGTTGAACATCATGGATCATTTCGTGGGGAGACCAGCATTCGTGGCATTAGAGGTGTCGAAGAGAAAGAGTCTCGGCGTGTTTGATATGGACTTCCCCGAGGACTACGTATTCTGCTTAACAGGCTCGGATAAATCCCCGGAGAATAACCTCGTCTCCATGAGGCGCTCGATTTACGCTGGGAGTTCATTCAATGCCATAGCTTGGCTTTTTCTCGGAGACTTGGGCAAGTACTCATACGCCGAAAAGTGTCCAGTGTATCCGTGGTAGCGACGGGGTTAGCCTCCAGTTTTGGCAAGCTCGCCAGACTGAGGGCCGTCATGAGTGTCATCGCTATAATCGGTTGGGGCTTACTCATCTGGTGCTCCGGAACACTTCGGATCAAGTCTCGCTGGCACACCGATGGGGCTGAAGCGATATGATGCACCTCAGGTAAAACGAAAATGGCTGAGGAAGACGTCAGGAAGCTCCTAGAAACATTTGTCGTAGATAATGCCGACCTTGAGCGGCTCGAATCTTTGGCAAATCAGTTCAATATTTTTGAAGCCGTAGGCCCTGTTGGCCAAGAGCTAAGGCATTCATATTTCTTGGCCTATCTGCTCAATCCACAACAAAATCATGGGTTGAAAGATGTTTTTGTAAAGAGGTTGCTCCAAAGGACTGTTGCAGCAACCAAGAAAACCAATCTCCCAGTCACGCCCATTGAATTAGACATCTGGAATCTCGAAGGCTTGGAGGTCTCAAGAGAATGGCAAAACATAGACATTCTTTTGTTAGACGAAGCGAACAACCTCGTTGTCGTTGTTGAGAACAAGATTGGGACAGGCGAGCACTCTGACCAGTTAGAGAGATACTGGCAAATCCTTCGGCAGCATCATCCCACGAAACGGATTCTGGGAATCTACCTCACACCTGACGGCGAAGAGCCGTCTCATGAAAGCTTCCTGTCATTAGACTATGGACAAATTGCCACTCTCATTGAGGATTTGGTCGTAAACAGGACATCTATTTTGAATCCTGAGGTACGCACTCTCTTGCTGCACTATGCACAGATGCTTAGGAGGCACATTGTGAGCGAATCGGAGATTGCCGAACTCTGTCGGCTTATCTATAAGAAGCACCAACAGGCACTCGACCTGATCTTCGACCACCGACCAGACGAACTTGCATCAAGAGGCGAGTTCCTGAGGTCGCTGATAGCGTCCCGACCTGATTTAGTTGAAGATTTTTCTACCAAAAACTATGTCCGCTTCACCTTAAAGAAGTTGGATAGCCAAAAACTCAAGTCCGGGCAGGGCTGGACACGGTCTGGTAGGGTGCTCCTATTCGAATTTCAAAATTTTGAAGATTCTCTGAAACTGAAACTCCAGATTGGACCCGGACCTCACGAAGTGCGAGAGAAGGTGTTTCAACTAGCACTGAATAACCAACCGCTTTTTAAGCCGCAATCAAAATCCTTAAACAAACAATGGAACGAGGTTTTCAATCGAGACTTTTTGTCATCCAAATCCTTCCATGATCTAAGCGAGGAGGACATCGAAGCAAAGATTCGAGAGCAGTGGGAACAATTCCTCAGCAATGAAATGCAAGCAATTGCCAAGTTAATTGAAGGAGTGAAGTGGCTATTTGAGGGTTGAGAGGGCGATGAATGGGCCCCCATCCGTCCATTCGACGGGCAACCAGTTCAAGGCTCCTCGTGCATGGCAATAAGCGCCCTGACTTCCGCGCCCCGCTCCATTTCGTCTGCATGGTCGGCACATAGCCACATCCCGAAGGCACGAATTCTAGCGGGGCGACCGCAAACGAAGGCTTCCATACCCGCAGGCGTGATGATGCCGTCAACGTCGGGCAGGGCCATGTAGTCTTCGATGGTCACGGGAACAGAGTGTTCGCAGAAGTGCATCGGCGTCACCATTCGACCTTTTCGAGATTGTCGGGAATCCTATAGCTTTGGGCAGCGGCTTGTTCGTGGTGACGGATGCAGAACCAGACTGCGATCCTCACGCCCTGCTTGTTCGTGGTTATGACCTGACGGACCGCAGGTTCGTAGCAATCGATTTTCGCGCATTTCTTGTTCATCTGTTTTCCGGGTATGGAGACGTTGTGGTCGAAGCACATGTATGATGCCCAGAAAAATCGCGGTGGTCGCGGTGGCTCATGGCTTGCCTCCGTATGCGATTGCCAGCCTTTCCAGTGCAGACTGTTTGAGTGTCTGGGGAGCACCGGGGCAATCTTGTGCGAGGTGCTGCGCTTCAAGCTGGCTGTTGTAGGTCTCATAGATATGAGTGCACAATACGCAGAATCCGACCACGTGCTTCAATTCGGCCTCGGCACATCCACATCCGCAGTGAGGTCGGTTCCGCCACTGTTGGATGGACGCAGGGTCAGGTTCGGAAGCCACCGCTTCCGCGATGCTTCGTGCCGCCTCAGCTTCATGGCCAGGGCAAGCTCGGAGTTCGATCCTGCATGTGCTGTGGTCGCCATCCTCCATGGACACCCCGTGATCAAAGCACTCGCAGTCGGGATTGCTGCATTCCCAGCGATGCCCAGCGAAATCGCAGTAGTGTCTGTGGCTCATCGTTTTTTACAGCGCATAGATTTGAGGCACCGTAATTTCCAATTTTTGGGCGATTTCTGGATGTCGAGATACTAAGCGCAGCAAATTTCGACGCGCCCGCACAGGCCGACATTTTGCGTCAATGATGGGGCAGCGAAGGATCGACAACCACCTTTTCATTCGCTTCTCAATTAGGATAGGCATCACTTCCGCCCGGCAATGCATATTGAATGTGTCCACCCCTGTCTCTTTTTCCAATCCTATTGGGTTTTTTCGCCGAGCCTCGCACAGAGCGTTGTTACGAAAAGCATCTGATTTGGCTCCCAATGAAATGATTTAAAAAGTCCGGAAATATCAGGGAAAGCTGCTGGAAAATGGCCCCAAAGGAAAAACGGGAGCAATAATGCCGGGAATTTTTGAATAAAGAGTCTGCCCCTGCATGCAGACTATTCAGGAATTCATTTTCTGGTGCATGAAACCATGAACTTCTGGACTCCTGAACTCCTGAATGAGCAGGAATCCATCTATACATACATTTCATTAAAATCCTTAATAAGGGTTCTTGGTTCAGGAATTCAGAAGTTCAGGAATTCAGGACTTCATGCAGCAAGTGTTGAACTCCTGCCTTACATCCCCTGCTCCATCACCTCAGCGGGAATGAAAGATTCCTCCTGAGGTAGACTCCAGTAGTAATCATTGCCCCGTTTCACCCAAGATAGCTCAAGCTCTTTCTTGGCACGCCAGAGGGAGGACTTTGAAATACCCTCAAGCTTGGCCCGCTCGATCAGACCATCATCCCCACTGGACTTAGCCTCGCCTTTTGCGAGATGAGTCTTTAAGAAGAGTTTGGCAGCAATGATTGCGGGAGCTTCCCGTTGCTCACGCCCCTTTTCCCGCTGACGGCCCAAAATATCGTCGGCGTTCTCTGTGGTCTCTTCTCCCCACTCCACATACGCACCCTTAATTCCGCCGATATCCTTGGTGCGAATCATGTACGTCATGCCACCCGGCTCCTCATCGATGTTCAGTTTGACTAAACTCATATGCCGTACATCCCTGTCGTCTGGATCACGGCTGAAGTCCCAGATGGCTCTCGCTGATCCCACGATGCTAGAGGAGCCCAAGATTTTCTCCAGTGCGCTCACGTCGCTGCGTTTGTTGTGATGGACGATGCTGATGAACGTCGCGTCTGTGCTGTCGAGTATCTTTGCGAGCTTGTCCATGAGGGGACGCACTTCTTCGTCCTTGTTGATGTTCACGCCGATGAAGGAGGTAAGCGGGTCAAGTACCACGAGGCCTACTCCCTTGGTTTGTTGCAGGGAAGCCTGCAAGAGCGTCAAGTGCTGCTTCAGGTTGATGAGCACCTGCTGCTTTTTGCCCGTTGCGCTGACTATCTTGGTCACGCCCTGAGGAAAGAACACTCTCTCGCAGTCTGCGCCCACGGCCATGAGCCGGGGCTTGAGCGTGTCGGTGATGCCGTCCTCGGTGGCGAAGTACAGCACGTTGCGAGGCCCGAGCGTGTTCTTTGTCCCGTCCGGCCAATTCCCGCCTACGCTCACCCTCGCGGCAATGTCCAGAGCAACCATGCTCTTGCCCCCGCCGGGTCGCCCGGCAAAGATCGTGTGCTTGCTGAGAGGAATCCGGTGCTCCCACAGCCATTCGACGTTTTCCGCTTTGACGTTTGACGCCCTGAGCCCGATCAAACTCCACGTGTCGCCAGCGGGGTCGGTAAGCTGGGCGAGCCGGGTGTACCTCAAAGCCTCCACTGGGTCGGGCTCGGGCTCCGGCATGACGATGACATTCGGCTTGCCGCTGATGTCCGCCTTGCACTCGTCGCACAACGTCTCCACGCTTCCTTTGGGAATGGCGTGGTCCCCGCAGATGCGGCATTCCTTTTTGTTTTGTTTGTTCCACTCCGTCCGGTAGCATTCCGCACACAGACCGAGTGCGATGATCTTCGATTCTTGATTCCCCCAGACATAGGGCTTGCCGCAGCGGCAACTGATTAGCGTGTATTCCGCTGGATCGTACTAATGCCCGTTGAACC
Source organism: Syntrophobacteraceae bacterium (assembly GCA_035624985.1). Classification (GTDB taxonomy): domain Bacteria; phylum Desulfobacterota; class Syntrophobacteria; order Syntrophobacterales; family Syntrophobacteraceae; genus SbD1. The sequence goes on from DASPQK010000287.1 coordinate 4,610, forward strand.
GGATAACGGGTGTTGCCGCCGCGTTAGTTTCCATTTGCGGCCACCTTGGGCCTGCGCCCTCGCTTGCGCTTGATACCCCAACACCTGCACATCAGAGCGAGTTCGCTAGTGCTGTAATTCGACGCCCGGCTGATGTGCTTCAGGAGCATTCCGGACTCCAACAGGCGGCGGATGTCAATGAGTGACATCTCCTCTCGTTTGAACTTCTTTTTCATTGCAGCCCCTCAACTAGATACTCGCTAGCGAGAGAATTTCGCTGCCAAAAACTTCGCTGCTCTTTTTCCCAGTACCACTGGAAAAAACAAGCGTTCACCAGAATGGCAATGAAAATCGAGCCAATACGGAATTTCTTCTTTAGAGGCCCACATGGCACTAACTTTCTGCGAGATTTGCCAAAACGAGACTGAGGATTGCGTCCACCTCCGGCAGGAGAAACGGGGCCGGGAGCAGGCGAAGGACGAAATTCCCGCGAGCCGATTGGCTCAGTCGCGAAAACTCAGATCGGAGGGCACAGAAGATGAAATCTTCGCCGCCAACTGGTATCTGGACATCGGAGCTAGTGCGGAGGACATTCCCGCCGAGATCGAATACTTGCGTAACACTGGGTATCTCGTGGGTTTCCGCAAACGCCGTGAGGAAGGGGATCGCCGGGAGGCTAAATTGCGAGGCCTACCCGTGTGGAAAGTTCGTGCGGAGAACCTTGAGTCTGCTCGCTATATGTTCAAGTTTCTCACCGAGCCCCGTGACCCGAACATGATTATCGAGTGAACCCGACCTTCTGGTGCATCCTTGAGCGGGCCGTCAACCGCTGATTTTGGTGAAGCCTCGGGGTTCGGCCCCCCCGCAAAAGGTAATTCGAGGCGAACTCTTGTAAAGTTGGAGAAAAATGTAACCACTGGTCTAGTACGTTTCTGTCCTCTCTTCTTGCAGTGGCCTCCACCTCGCCTGCGAGACTTGTCGTGCAACAGTTCAATTTCAGGAGAGAGAAAAATATGAATCAGGATGAGATCGCACGGAGTCGCAGGCGAACTGAGATTCCCTTGCGCTAATTCGATAAGAGAAAAGCTCAAATTACGAACATGGTACTAGATCGAGTCCGCTATAGGAGTAACTGGGGTCGGCCTCCTCATACTGGAAGTGCAGACCCTTGGAGGCTGCGTCATGGCATATCGAAGGACATACAAACCCGACATCGATGCTGAGGTGCTACGCAATCTACCTGTGACCGACAAATCCGGTCCGTGGGATTCACACGTGGACATCTCTGATTGGAATTCAATTTCACACCTCTGGCAAAAGACCGGGCTCCGGGTCGGAACCCTCCGCAACAGCCTCAAGCGCCTATGTGAAGCTGGGAAGGTTCATCGGGCTTGGGACGGCAACGAACGGTACGGACGGTATGTGTATGCTCGGCATCAACCCTTGAACGAAAAGGAGCAGGCAAAGCAGTAGGGAATGTGTAAATGGTCGTAGTGCGAACCGGGCGAGGTTGACCCAGTAGCCCTCGTTAGTTGCAGGGCAGCGAGCATCGCCGCAGTGAATTTTGACCTATGTTGTCACGCAGGGTCGGAGGGAACGACCCTGTGTCTTCTCAGAAGCAAATCCGCTTGCCATTATCCGAACGGCGCACTACCTTGCCTTCCCCCGCCTCGCCGACTACACTCCCCACAGACATAGGGGCGGCTAATTCGATAGCGACACGGAGAAAATCCTTGTCACGTCGAGTTATCGTCTCAGTAGGAAACACAAAGCCGGAAATTCGGCAGCGTGGTTACGTATATCAGAAAGGCCAAAAGAAGACAGACCCGTGGCTTCCCGAAAAGCGTGCCTACGGTTTCTATCGAATTGACGTACCCGGACAAACCAAGCAGGACGAAGTGCGAGTTCCACTTGGCTTTCGACGGGACAAAAAGAGCGCCGAGCTTGAACTCCACCGAAAAATGCAAGAGGCGGGGGTGCTCGACCCGGAGAAGATTCGGGAGCGCATCACCCCAGCAACGTCGTTCCGCACGCAAGCGGAATGGTGGATCGGGGAGATAAAAGCAGAGCGCATTCTCAATAAGAAGACGAGGGAACCAATCGGGGAGCGCACCGTTGACTATTACTCTGACGCAATCGCCTACCTGAACGGGGTCGTCGGTGACAAGCCGTTGGCTGCGCTTGACAATCCCGAAGCTCGTGACTTGGTAGCCCGGATGAAGCGAGAGACCAAGCCGGACGGCTCAAAGAGGTTTGGGGACGCAGGAAAAACGATTGTGGAGTACTTCAGGGTGTTCCGGTGCGTAATTGCATCGGCTAGGGATGAAAAATTAAAGCCGCTTCATCCTCGGGAATGGAACTTCGAGTACATCGGCGTTCCGAGAGTCAACAAGCGGAAACAGCATAGACCAACACTTTCGGCGGATGAGATGACGTATGTCGTTGCCAATGCCAAAGGCAGGTACCAGATGGGGGCGGCCCTATTTGCTGCCAGCGATGTCCGTATTTCCGAGCTTCTCGCATTGCGGATCGAAAAACATATATCCTCCGACCGAAAGACTGTATTTATTAGACAAGAACTTAGTAAGAAAGGAAACATTGTTAAGTTTAAATTAAAGACCGATGCCGCCTATCGTGACATCGACCTTTGCTCTGCATTTGCCAAGATGCTCGACGACTATATCGGCGACCGCAAAGAAGGATTCCTATTTTAGACCCGAAGCGGCAAGATGCTCTCCCCCGAGAGTTTCTTTCGTGACGGCTTGAAGACCATCTTCAAGCGCATGGGAAGGACTCGTGTCCGTTTCAATGCGTTCCGCCGATTCCGTGAATCCGTACTGCTCAGATCGGAATGTCGGCAAGTCCTGATTGATTACTGGATGGGGCACGAAAATCCCGATATGAGCGCACGATACGGACGCCAGCTTCTTGAAGACGTGCAGTACCGGAAGGAATGGGCAGAAAAGGTGGGACTAGGCTTCGAGCTTCCGCAGGGGTCGAAGCCAGAGTCGAAAGAGTCAGAGCCGCCCGTAGACCTTAGTTGCGCTACGTGCGCTACAAATCCAGCAGAGCAGGCGTACAGTGCAAATGCGTAAGTCACTTAGTGAGAGGGTTTTAGTGGTCGGGGCGAGTGGATTTGAACCACCGACCTCCTGGTCCCGAACCGAGAAACGAAAAAACTCCTAAGTCGTTTCGGTGGTGTCGAATCGGGACTAGAATCGCTTTCCTCCAAACCTCTTTAACCGAACCTAAGTTGAGCCTAGCCGCAACTCGCTTTATTCAGACCGGCCACTCCTTACCACGTGGCCGTCCTT
>DASPQK010000288.1:0-6525 GCA_035624985.1 Syntrophobacteraceae bacterium
GAATATCTGGCTGGTAACCTCGGCGATATCGGCTTTTTCGAAATTGAGCACTATGCGCTGCTTTTCTTTCTGCTGCGCACCGGGCGCACCGGAGGGTATTTCCTGTGTTGACGGGCTTAAGATCCCCGTCTGTACGGGGACGATCACCGGTTTTATCGGGGACTTTTTCTTCTCCGGTTGGCTTGTAATGGAAACCGTTTTCGAAACCGCCCCCTGCTCCCCCTCGGACTCCGAAGGGTAAGGTTTAAGTTTGGCTTCAGATTCTTCGAGCAAGGACCCGGGGGTGAGATCACGCGCAGTGGTTCCCGGCAGGCTGCAAGTCGGGCACGGTTTCGATTCACCGGGCCCGCCGAGCGGATTTTTCGGCGAAGATTGGCATGAAACAGAGATAATCACCAAAATTATCAGTAATATATACCGGCATGTCCTCATCCGATCCCTCCCGTCGAGAACTGCAAGAGTGGCTTTCTCTTACTACCGGAACTTATATCACAATCCTCCTCATTGCGAAGCTCCTTTTTCCATGAGAGCCGTAAGGATCACGTTCACTACGAGGTCGGGCCCTTTATTTCTTTGTATCTTCTGTATATTGATTTCCTGCACCAGGATTGCGAACTGGGAACTCTTGACTCTTGCAAGAAAATAGTGCAGCCCTTCGACGTTTGTCATGAGATTGAATCTGAGATGCACTTCCTGGTAGAGTCCGTGCTCCTGGCTGGCAAGCACCTGGTATGTCTTGATGTCCAGTTTCTTTCCGTTGCCCCCGCCCTTGGAAGAAAGCAGGTCTCCCAGAGAAGCGGCGAGCTGGTACGGGTCGGTTCCCCTAAACAGCTTTTTTTGCATCTCCCTGAGTTCTTCCTCGTGCCTTGCAAACTCTTCCTGGATGCTTTGGCCCTGATTGAGTTTTTGTTCGTATTTGGCAATCAGTTCCTTCTGCTGTTTTATTTTCGAGTCAAGCGCATCTTTTTGAGCCATTATCGGCGCGATCAGAATAAGGTGGGCCGCCGCCAGGAGCACGGCCACAATAAGCACAGCCGCCAGCGACCACTTGTGTTTCCTGATATCTCCAATGTTTATTTGCGGTCTTTCGAATTTCATTGCGCGCTCTCCTCGGGCGCCTGCTCTGCGGGTGTTTCCTCCGGTTCGAAGACCTCGGTTTCCCCCGCATCCTCCCCGGCCTGGTGAGAGGCGCCCGCAATCGCTTCTTTTTCGGCGTCGGACGCCTTGGGAGCCGCCTCCTCGACAAAGGCCGCACCGAGCGCTTCGGGGGGCAGGGCTTCGAGACTCTTCTTCAGTTTATCCATATCCAACTGAAGCTGGACGTTAAATCTTTCTTCATCGGTTCCGGGGTCTCGAGTTACCGGGGAGGCGAATTTAACGTCGGTTAGCCCCTCGATTTTCGACAGATCGGCGAGGTACTTGAGCGCTGATTTGCTTTCGCCCCTCAAAATGAGCTGACCTTTTCGGAGCGATAGGTAATTGAGCCAGGTGTCCTCCGGAGTGAGTTGGGTAAGCAGGCACATAAGCTCGAGGAGCTGATAGTCTTCGCGGTTGAATTCCTGGAGCGTTTTTTGGTCTTCATGAAACTTTGCGATCCGCGTCTGGATTTCTTCGGCGGGTTTCCACCGCGCTTGAAGCTGATTGATCTGAACTGCCAAACGCCTGCTGGTCTGAACCATATTCTCTGCCGAGTGAAACTGATAGAAGCCGTAGAGGGCGAAGATCAAGACGAGGGCTGCAAGGGGCGCTGCAATGCGGGGAATCTGCCACGGTTTCAACAGGATTTCCGAACCGAAGGCATGAATTGCGTCCTGCTTCAGCAGGCGGGGGAGCCAACTGGTGACAAAAGATTCATGGACTTCCCGCGCATCGATCTGCAACCCCGTCTGCCCCCAGGCGGCAGCAGCCCGCTCCTGAGAGTTGCGTTCGCCGGGGGCGCAGGCAAGGACGATATGCGGCTCGGACCCCTCGTTGCCGAGGCTTTTGACGCTTTCACCAAACAGTTTGAGACCCTGGGAGGACCTGCCGACCACAGCGGAGCCCAGAAAGTTACCCTGGTAGAAGCGGTGCACCTCAAGGTTGTCGTCGTCCAGACCACGGGCGACGATTTCGAACTGTTGCGCCTGCTCTCTGTCACCGGTGGAGGGCAGCAAGGCTGAAAACAACAGTGCGCTGGGGGCTACGGCGAATGTGTCGAAGAATGCGCCATTGAGCGCCTGGTTCAGTTTGTCAAAAACATCCCTTTGAATGGTGAAAACCGGAACTGAAACATTATGGTTCAACTCAACCGGCGGACCGGGAAAATGCAGTGTCCTTTCGTGCTCCTGGAAAATATTTTCCTGCCAATCGAAGTCGATTGCATCATTTAGATGGTCTTTTATGGACAGGGGGTAATATTCACTGTGAACGGAATAGAAAACGCCGGACACAATGACCAGCAGGGCGCTTCCTTTCCTGCCCTTCGGCTTGAGGTTCAGATGCTGGAGATGATCCAAGACGGATTCACCTTTGGGGACATGGAAGTGTTCAGCCGTCCCGATTTGCCACGATCTCCAGTGCCTGTGAGCCTGCACGACCTCTATCCTGCGGGGTTCCAGATAGACAGCGCAAAGGTTGGTCGGCCTGTATTTTATTATGCTTTCCAGCATCATTCCCCTCTTGCGGAGGAAGGAGAGCAGATATCATCCCTCTTCCATCATCCCTCTTCCTTCATCAGCCTTCCGTTACATAACCTTCCTGCTCAGAACCTGGAAGGGTTTGCCGCCAATACCCGCAAAGCGGACTGTAAGCCACATACCCACGCTCGGAGGCCCGCTTGCGCTTTTTCCAAACGAAAGGATTCGGTAGATGCTTCCGGGATTCCACCGAAAGAATTTGAGCGTGGATTCCTGTTGCTCACTCAAGTCTTGCGGCAAGTTTACATTGTTGCCGTATATCGTCAATAGGCTGAAAAGTGAATTCTTTGCCGGGATTGCAATATCCTGAAAAAGTTCGGCAAACTCCCGCATCCTTTCGTTCATTCCCTGACCGTAGCCGTAGAAAAGCTGCCGGCTAACGCCCGGGACAAGCAGCAACTGATCCAGGCTGGTGAGCGGGCCTTCAAACGGAACGTAGTTGAGGCCGGCCGCGATATAGGCATCTTTTTTCATCCCATGCAGGCGCGGGATATTGCCGGGATGGTTAAAATCGAGTATCCGCTCAGCCAGCTCCTCGGAGCCGAATTCATCGACGCCGGCCATTTGGAGCACCTTGCTCAGTGGGGCCGCCGGCGCATTATTGACGTTGACCTTCAGTTCCTCGGGTTCGATGATCACGACGGCGATGCCGCTCGTGTACTCGACTAAGCGAGGCAACCCATCGGGCTGCCAGTTCAGATCGCGGGCCCGGTCCAGACTCAGCGGAGCCGGCCCGCCCATTCTTGCCAGCGCTTCATAGCATCCCCCGACGGCAAGATAGAAGGCGTGCGATTGCCGTATCGCGTGAATCCCGTCTTCTCCCTGCAGGCGGGTTTGGGCGCTTATCTGGAATGCAAACCACATGATAAGAGCGCAACACCAGAGGACCGCGATAAGAACCACCCCTCTTTGAAGCAGGACCGTGTCTTTCACCGAATGATCCCCCCCGCTCCTGCGGCCGGGGCCGGCACCCTGGAGACCTCTAATGTGAAGGGAGCGTTCACCATGCACATCATGGCATGAATCACCATATCGGTCCCTCTCCACCTCAAAAGGATTTCCACGGGAAGTTCGTCGCCACTTTCCCAAGATTGAGAAAACTCCTTTGATTGCTTGCCGGCGTAGAGCAGCGCGAATTCAGGGAAATAAATCCCATAGGAACGGACTTCGGTTTCCTTGCCGCCCGGGGAGCGTCCGGCGATGAATCTCTCGATTGCCTGCGGATGATAGGGGTCCAGCAGCGTCTCCGAGTAGGACAGCATCCTGGATTCCGGATCGTAACTGTAACGCGCGACGACGGGCAGGCCCTGTGAGATAGCCTTTACGGAATGAGAAGTTGCAAAAACAATCGAGTTCAGCTGAGCTGAAAACAGGGAATGCATGCTATTATCCGAGAACTTGACAGGAGTTGGATCACATTCAGCCAGTTGCCGTTTTAGCAGGTCCGCCAGCATGAAGGTCTGGTCCGGCTGCTGGTTCTGAGTGACCTGCCACAGGCGCATGGTAAACGAAAAGCAAACCGAGAGAATACCAATTACGAGCGCCGAGATCGCCGTGGCGATAATGAGTTCCAGCAGCGTAAAGCCTGACCGACTTCTCACTAGTGCGACCCCTCATTGGGAATTATTATGCTAAATTCCAGGCTTGCCGACCTGTATGTCAGCATCACGCGAAACAGCCTGCCGGATTTGCCCCCTCCCGCCATTTGTTCATCGAGGGGCACCGGAATCAGGTAAACACCCACCACGGGAGATCCCTCGAACTCCCCAAGGCGCACAAACCCTTCCCTGGCTATTTCCGGATCGCCCATAATGACCTGTGCGGCGGACTCCAATATAGGCTGAAGATACGCTTTATCCTTCAAATTGACCCTGAAGCGGAGCGACTCGGAGATAACCCCCATCACGGCGCCGATGATCAACGCGCCGATCACCAGGCTGATCAGTATCTCCAGGAGTGTAAAACCGCTTCTATTTCTTCCTCTCAAGGCTCACCGTTCCAAACAGCGGATTTATATAAACGTGATAAGTGCGTTCGTGATCGAAGGCAACTTCAAGGTCGTTTCCGACAAGGCTGCCGTCGGGCTGAAAAATGATAAGAAAATCACCCGATTCAGGCTCCTTCTGGAGATTTTCGGAAAATACCTCTACATTGAGCGGTATGGGCTGCGGGGTTTCAAAACCATAAACCCGCGCGCTCCCGTTGAGCCTGAAAGCAACCGGACGCCCGCAATTCATGGCGAAAAGGCGGGTCCTTTTAATCGTATCGGTGAATTGCTGCAGGAAGTCGCGGTCTTCAATCTGTTTCCAGTTGGAGCCGACCCTGGGGGCAACAATGGCGATAGTTAACGAAATGATCAGCAACACTACGATCAATTCAAGCAGAGTGAACCCACCGAGGGAGCGCGGATGAGGGAGGACGGGGGATGGAAAACGGAGAACGAATCCACGTATTCCATATTCCGTTTTCCATTTTCCATCTTCAGTCTTTCCCGGACATTTCCTGTTCATCTTCGGCTTTCCGTCTCATACGATGCGAACAATCAAACGACTCTAAAACTTGATGTCATTGATTCCAAAGATGGCCTTGAATACGCTGAGGACCATCACGGCCATGATTCCGCCTGTCATCAGGATTACCAAAGGTCCCATGAGGGCCATGATCCTTTGAAGCGTTTTTTGAAGTTCTTTTTCGAAGTATTCCGAAAGAGAAAGCAGGCCTGTCCCGATGTTGCCCTGCTCCTCGGCTATGCGCAACATTGTTCCCATTCGAGCGGGAAAAGCCGAATGGCTGCGAAAAAAATTGCTCATCGACCGCCCGACTTTTATCTCCTGGTGCAGCGGGATTATCGACTCCCTGAGGACCGCGTTCATTATCATTTCCCGGCCGAGGTCGAGCGCCCTGAGAAGGGGGACCCCGGACTCGAGCATTGTGCCAACCGTTCGGCAAAAGCGTGTCAACTCACTGTGCAGGATTAGATAACGCGATAAAGACAGTCGGAACAAACCCTTATCCAGATATCTCCTGGCCGCCGGCCGGCGAAACACGTATTTGCCGCCCCAAAAGCCCAGCGCAAGGGCGATTGGGGCTATCCATCCAAACTCTTTGAGCCATGCTCCGATGTTGACCATGACCTGGGTGAGGAAAGGGACCTCCTGATTGAGGTCGTGAAAGACCTGCGCGAATTTGGGTATGACGTAGACCAGCAAGATCACCATGGATACCAGAGATACAGCCAGCAGCATAACGGGGTAGATCATCGAAGAGATCATGGACTGTCGAAATTCGCGCCGCTGTTCGAGATACTGGGCCAGGCGCTTGAGGATGGGTCCCAGCGTGCCGCTTGCTTCACCGGCCCTTACCATATGGGCCGAGAGGGGGCCGAATACGTCCCTATATTGATCCAGCGCTCCGGATAGATCGTTGCCGGCCTGGACGCTTTCGAACAGGTCCTGCACCATGCGCTGAAAGCGTTTGTTGGTCTGGTTGGAGCTTATAAGGCTAAGGGCGCGATCGAGCGGCAGGCCGGCGACAAGAAGGTCGGAGAGATCGAAAAAAAAACGGATGATGTATTGTTCGGGGACCCGCCGCTTGAGTTGGCCCCCTGCAGCTTTAATCCTGACCGGATAAAGCCTGCCCGACTTGAGATTCCTCGCGGCGTCCTGTTGCGAGAGCGCTTCCATCACTCCCCGGTGCGTCCCGCCACTTGCATCCCGCGCCAGGTATTGGAAATAACCCATAAAAGCTCCGTGAACCGTGAGCCTTGCATAGCGAACCGTGAGGGAGGATCTCAGGCACCACCTATACCTATGGGACCTGCAGGAAACCCGCAACCCTCAACCCCGCCAAA
>DASPQK010000289.1:0-3594 GCA_035624985.1 Syntrophobacteraceae bacterium
GGTGCGCGAGCTTTCAGACTTCCCTCTCGGCGAATATGGGAATGGGCGTACCATCTCCTGAGATGGCGGAGCAAATAGGTTGCAGGCTGTACGGCTGCGACGTGTGCCAGGACGTATGCCCCTTTAATAAGGGCAAATGGAAAGGCGGGGAGGACTTCCCGGGGCTGGAGGCGCTGGCGCCGTCAATGCGTCCGGAAAGTATCATGAAGATGAGCTATGATGAGATCGGCCGCACGTTAGCTCCCAAATATTGGTACATCAAGCCAGAAAACCTCTGGAAATGGAAACTGAACGCGCTGACCGTCATGATGAATGGCTACAGCGAGAAATATGAAAGGCCAATAAAGCTTGGGCTTGAAGACTCCAATGAAAACGTGCGCGAGTTTTCGCGCAGAGTCTGCTCGAAGCTCCGAATATCTTATTAAGGCGTGGGAGGACAGTCATGGACGTAGTTGATCAACGTGGCAAAGTATAACTATAGAGGAGTGAACAGCCCTATAGAGCTGAGATCGAGAAGAGACAAGAGAACAATGCCCAACGAGAGCTGCACCGGACGGACGACTGTAGGCAGCTAAATACCATTGATGGTTTCATCAATGAACTGATCGTCAAAACAAACTCTATACAGTTTGAACATCGCATATCCCCAGCATAATGCGGATCGCCTCAAATTTCCATTGAAACGGGTGGGCGATCGCTTCGGGACTCCACTTCACCGCTATGTGCCCTGCCGGGTGGAAGCGGTGTGAGAATTATAACTACTATAAGGAGGAACGTATCTTATGAGCAAGCTTTTTGAATCAGCCAGAATTAACGGAATGGAGCTTTCGAACCGGTTCGTCCGTTCGGCCACCTGGGAAGGCATGGCGGCCGACGACGGAGCAGTGACTCCGAAACTGATTGAAACCATGATTGCGCTGGCCAAGGGCGGCGTGGGAATGATCATCACGAGTCACGCCTACGTCAAGCAGGAAGGCCAGGCCGGACCGTGGCAGATCGGCGTGTATAAGGACGGCCTTATCGACGGGCTGAAAGAGATGGCGGCGGCCGTCCACGAAAGCGGCGGCAAGATCGTCATGCAGATCGCTCACGCAGGCCATTTTGCCGTGGAACAACTCACGGGGCTGGCGCCCTGGGTGGCTTCGGACTTCGAGGGTCTGGCCAAGACGCCCCGCCATGAGATGACCGTCGACGATATCCAGGCCCTCACAAAATCATTCGCCGAAGCGGCTAGGAGAGCCAAGGTCGCAGGGTTCGATGGGGTGCAACTCCATTCCGCCCATGGTTATCTGCTCAGCCAGTTCCTGTCCCCCTTGTTTAATCGACGCAGGGATGAATACGGTGGCTCCATCGAAAACCGGGCTAGGCTCCATCTTGGCGTGCTGCGTGCGGTCCGCGAAGCCGTGGGCGACGATTTCCCCATTTTGGCCAAGCTCAATTGCGGCGACTTTGTCGAGGGCGGGCTGGATACGACCGATGCGCTCAAAGTGGGGGAAATGCTGGCGGAAGCCGGATTGGATGCCCTTGAAATCAGCGGCGGCGTGAGCACGGGCGGCCGGATGAGTCCCAGCCGAATGGTGAAGAACGAGGAGCAGGAAGCCTATTTCAAGAACGAAGCCCGGGCCTTTCGCCAAGCGTTGGATATTCCTTTGATCCTGGTGGGAGGCATGCGGTCCTTTGAAACGGCCGAAAAACTGTTAGATGATGGAACGGCGGATTTCATTTCCATGTGCCGGCCTTTTATTCGAGAGCCTGCCCTAATCAACCGCTGGAAGTCTGGAGACCTACGGAAGGCTTCTTGCATTTCCGATAACCAGTGTTTTGGACCAGCCATGGCTTGTGAAGGGATTTACTGTGTGGTGGAGAAAAAAGAAAAACAAAAGGGGACAGAAAGGAGTTGAGGGTGAAAATATGCCGGTACTTATCAGGTTAGTGGCCGGCATAATGCGGAAGCAATCTAAGTAAGCAAACCGGATGGCCGCAGGGGCTAAACATCGTTGATGGTTTCATCAATAAGCTCATTGTCAAAACAAACTCTATGCAGGAGGTAAGGAAAATGGCCGAAAAAGTGTATCATGACCTATGCGAGATACTGGCTAAACGAGGTGGAAGATACCCGGGTAAGGATATCCCTGAGTTTTATGCCCTGGCGGAAGAACTATTTACCCCGGAAGAGGCAGCGGTTTATAACGCCATACCCAAAGGATTTCATCCGGCCGAGGCCATTGCCCGGGAGATGGGAAAAGAGGTGAATGAAGTCAGGTCCATTCTGGAAGGCATGGCTGACAAAGGGCTATGCACCGCCGGTTCCAAGGGCGGAGCAACCTTTTACAGTGCGCCGGTTTTTGTACCCGGGATCTTCGAATTCCAATTCATGAGGGGGACCAAAACCAAAAGGGATAAGAAGCTGGCCCGTTTGATGCACGCGTATAAGGCGGCCTTGGATGCCGGGAAGGGTATGGTGAAAATAACCTATCCGATCAATCGGGTCATCCCAGTGAACCGAAAGATCCAGTTTGAAAACACCATCCATACCTATCAGCAGGTGGCCTCCTATATAGAAAAATATCAGCCCTTGGCTGTTTGCACCTGTTTCTGCCGGCATGAGGCCAAGCTGATCGATGAAAAGGACGATTGCGAAAAACCCGACGAGGTCTGCATGCAATTCGGAATGGGAGCTCAGTTTATCATCGACCGGAAAATGGGTCGGCAAATCTCCAAAGAAGAAGCGATGGAGGTTCTTAATAAAGCGGAGGAAGCCGGGCTGGTTCATGCGACCATCAACCGTCAGGAAATCGACTTTCTGTGCAATTGTTGCGGCTGTCATTGCATGATTCTAAAGACCGCCTTGGCCCAACCGAAACCCGGGGTGAGCTTGAACTCCGGATTTAAACCACGGCATGACTCTGATCTGTGCACCTCTTGCGGGACCTGCATCGACCGCTGCCCCACTCACGCCCTTGCCATGGACAAGGAAGACAAGCCGGAATTGAATTTAGACCGTTGCATAGGATGTGGCGTTTGTGCCACCGGATGTGCTTGTGATGCCGTTACCTTGGTTGAAAGGGCAGGTATTTTGGCGCCTCCGTTGGACCAGGAAGCCTTTGCGGGAAGCCATCAAGGCCAGCCAGGCTTAAGTGTGGGGGTTCAGTAGCTGCTATGAACCCTCTGTTTCCAACACTTCAAAAAAGCGAGGATTTGATCTCCATATGTTCACCCGGGATACATGATTTCAACCCGTAATCCGCAACCCAAGATATCATCGTTGATCAATGATTAGTAGGTGCAATCGTTGAGCAGGTAAGGAGAATTTTGGCACTTATCTATCTGATAATCCCTAATAGCCCTCCTCCTAATTCTTCTTGTGATGCAGGTGTTTACAAGTAGGTTTCCAAATCCCACCTTCGTCTATTTAATTAGCTCAACAGGCTTGTCTCTCAAAATCAGAATTCTCCTATTTTTCGATGAGCATCTGGTGATTATGGGGTGAAGTCTTCAGAGGACATCTTGGAGGAAGTTAGTCTGTCATGGACGGAAAAAGATATGATCCAATGATTTTCAAATGAAATCTTCACTTTCTTGGGGTTCCCCTGT
>DASPQK010000290.1:0-20188 GCA_035624985.1 Syntrophobacteraceae bacterium
GGTCACGACTTCTGAACTTTTCCAGGAACTAGTCCCCGATCTAAAGCTTCCCAAATTCGTTTGGTTACAAATTGAGGGGATACCGGGACAGGATGACTTCGGAATCGGGAAGGCCCCTGGGCTTGTCATCTCTGAACGGGCCCTCGAAGTATTGAAAGGACTCGGAATCTCCAATGCTTTGGTCACGCCTTTTGAAGGGTGACAGCAGCCGGCCGGCGAGCGTTCACCTGCTCCGGATACGCTGTGAGCGCCAGCCGGGTATTTGCCGATCCTGCCTGTAAGGGTGTCTACGACCGGGTCAATGAGAGCGATCCGGACCAGGTTGGCCGATTCGAGGCGGCCCTTGCGCGCAAAGCGGCGCAAAAGGACAATCCGGCTCCAACCGATGAAAGCGACCGGCTGGTCTACAATTTGCGCGGGCAGGCGGCGCTTGACCCCAATGAATTCGCTTGTCTCGATCTGATGCAATATCACGGGCAGATGCCAAGGGCGGACTGGAGACGGCTTTGCGGTCTGCAGGAGGGTATTCGAAAGCAGCAGGCCGTAGATGCCGCAACACCGATTGATGCCGGGAAGGCCGTATCGATTCTGGCGCAGTCCGGAGAACTGGCGAAGGCCGGATACGATCCCGATCCGCAAACGCAGGAGGAGCGGGAGAAATTGTACGATTTTGCCGGGCGGCTTTCCGAATGCATCGACCAGTGGCGGGCTGACAACGACAATAAATTGGCCGGTCCGCGGGACGTCCTGTCTATGGGGCGGGAGCTTCCGGGGCTGGATGCCATAAAAAGGAGCGGCGCCCCCACTGCCGGCGACATAATGCAAAACGGCCCGGGGACTGCCATTCCAGGGGAGTCGCCCGGAGCCGGAAATTTTGATCTACCCGCGGCGCAGGAGGGAAAGACATCCACAACGGAAGCGGCCTGACCCCGCTCGTCGCTGAATTCGAGGGACCAAAGCTCCATGAAGCATGGAATGTATGGGACGTAGCCACACTCGAAGAGAGAAGAGTCCTTTCCCCGCTTCTCAGAAAGAAGGGGAAAAATCTGCGGAGCATTCCGCCTGATGAGCAGCCGACCATCAGAGCGCAATTCCAAGTGGCGCTGAGCTAGGCGGCATAGTTAAACCGCTTCGTGCTTTATGAATGATAATGTCCTTTATCATACATAAACAGAACGGTTTATGCAAATGTGGCTATGAGGCAGAAGCTAAATATCAATTTAGAGACGACCCGGCTGATGCTTACCAGAAGTTATCACAACGATGTTAACGACAGTCCGGGTTGCCTCCGAACACAGGGCTGCATCTTTGTACTGTGCCGTCCGTTTGTGTTGAAGCTCATTTGCCAGGACTAGAGAGGCTTTGGCATGTCGCCGAAGTGCTTCATTCTGGGGTCCGGCGAATTCTACGGAAAAATATGCTTCAAGCATACGGTATGCATCGGTTTTGCTTATAGGGTTACCGTCGCTCGCTTTGTGCTTTTGCGGATCGAAAACAGCTTGAGCTAATGAAATAAGGCACTCCCGGCAAAGCAGCCCGATGGTCTGGTACTCCTCCTGATAGTTTGCCTTTCCAAGATCAGTAATGATCTTATCAAGTGCTCGATCAACTTTTTCCCAACCCGTTGGCCCTCGGCTGGGCTCAGCAGGATTGCGCGGAGGAGCACCCGCCAGGTCTTCGAGAAGGGGGCGGTAAAGATTTCTTACGTACTCTCTGCGCGATTGATAAGTCGGAAGGTCCCCGCTGCTCCAACGAGCATACCACGCCCAAAGGTCGTTAAACGGATTCGGATCCAATGTCTCCAATTTTTGCAACTTGTGGCGAATTTGCGCCTTACGTTCTCGATATTCGTCGTTCTTCTGTTGGATTCTCGGTCCCCCTGTAGACACCGCTATCATGAGATCAATTTGTGCCTCAACTAACCGTTCGAGTTCAGTCTTGTCATGCTCCGCCCGATCGACAAGCAGTGATCGAGCCTCCAGGTCATGCACTGTAAGTTCTGCGGGGAGAACGGCTTCAATGGCTTCCTTAATGGAGGTATAGGCACCCGTCGGGAGATCTCCCCACACTGAACTCGCATCCTTAAAAAGAGATAAATCGGCGGCCCTGCACCTGAGGGTGATATTTAGACCTATCTTGGTAGTGCCCGTGTACCTTTGGCCTGTGTCGCCGACCTCAAGTTTACATCTTTCTAGAAGGTCTGCGGCTTCGTCATTGTTAAGCTGCCGCAGATGTGAGACAGCACTCATTTTCATCGTGTCTGCACTCGGGATCTTCATGTTCCCCTCGAAAAAACGGCAATCGCGCGGGCTTTCGCAATCGGTTTTATGATTCGATCCATTTTATAAAAGCAGCTTCGTCGAAGCCGGACGGGGATTCAAGGACCCCGCGATCCGCAAGAAATGCAGCCAGCATCTCTCCATCCATTCCGATAATACCCGACCTTTGTAATAGGCGCCATGCGCTGCCGCTAAGGGTGCCTGTAGTTACAAACAGCGCAAAAACAGGATCGGCAGCGCGAATGTTCAAATTGATCACTGGCGACTCGACGCTCCCGAAGGCACCAGCTCTGCCTAACATAATGGCGCCTGCCAAATCGCGTATTTCAGGAGTGCCCGATTGGATGGCCTGGTAGTGTTTTGCTTGACCAATGAGCCAAATGGAAAGCTGATTTTGGATTGTGGGCGAAAGATCGTGCGGGAAAAAAATGCTCCCAAGCGCCAGCTTGCCATAAAAATCTATACCCTCGTCCGCCGAGGTCCTTGTCACAATCGGCCTCTCAACCCCGAGCAAACCGATTAGTTTGCCGCCCAGCAATTCAAACCGATGAGGCGTCAAGCCGGAGATGACTCGGTAATAGTCGGAAAATTGCAATCTGCGTTTTTTCTGCTCTTTTAATCCCTCAGGGTCTTTAGGTTCTACAAAACAAGCACCCTGAACCATGTATTCAGAAGAGGTGTTGAATGCAAATCGAGCCGGCTTGCCGATCTCCAATAATGCATTTAGCTGATTTCTTAGACGTTCAAGAACTGCCTTTTCCCAAACTTCAGCCTTCTCTCTTGCTTCTGAGGCGTTTCTAAACCAGCACTCGGTTACAATGATCTCTGTGATTATCTCTACCGCTGCCCGTGGGCTTGCGTCCAGGGCTATTG
The DNA here is from genome assembly GCA_035624985.1 of Syntrophobacteraceae bacterium. Classification (GTDB taxonomy): domain Bacteria; phylum Desulfobacterota; class Syntrophobacteria; order Syntrophobacterales; family Syntrophobacteraceae; genus SbD1. The sequence goes on from DASPQK010000290.1 coordinate 3,153, forward strand.
CATTCGATATTTTTGTGCAAATGAGAGAAGGCCCAGGCTTCATCAATTTTCCTCAAGGGCACTTAAGAAGCTTCACTCTTCAATGATCTATGATCTTGCAGGCGTTCATTAACAACCTGTGCGAGTTTCACTAGTAGCTGAATGTCGTCTTCGCTCAGAGTTTTCAACTCTTTTACCCCCATTATTTCCAATGCCCTGATAGCCGATGATACTTCGCCCGCCCAAACCCGTGACAGTCGTTCTTGCTGTGCGGCGTTGATTGCATCCTGCAAAGGTCGGAAGGGGTCAACCAGAAGATGCTTTGCTTCGGGTTTGGGTAAAATCGAGCGCAGCTCCCGGATCTGAAAATAATTAGTAATTTTCGGCTCAGTTTTCTCTCCTTCGTCTTTTTCGGTCGGCGTGAGCAGGTTATAGAATTGCTGTAGGTTTTCGGCGTCGGTGAACAAACTTCTCTCGTCATCCCACCCAAGCCATTCTCGAACAATCGGCAGGGAGACTGCTTCGTGAAATAATCCATACATCGAAGGTCTTACGTATTCCCCATAATCATCATCCTCCTGCATTTGCTGCAGGGCCTTAAAAGCCCTGTACCTTCTGTTCACTTCGTGGGTGGACATGCCAACTCTCTCGGCCACTTCTGCTGCTTCGAGACCAAGATCGTCTCGCATCATTGTGACGAGCTTGGCGCGCTGATATCCTCCCCACTGTTTTATGCCGGAAACATGGCGTATCCCCATTAGTGAGGCCCTGAAAACCTCGTCAGGCGTATCCTGTTCGGCTATCACAACAGGAAGCTGTTTTAATGTATCCAGAATTGTCTCTTTGATGGCTACGCCAGCTTCGTAGTCCTCCAAGATCCACCTTACTGCGGCTAATCGTCTGTTTCCTTCTATGACAACCCACTTCCCCTCGGAATGCTTGTATGGTCTTACAACGATGCGCTCAACTGGAATGTATCCGTTCCGCACGATGGAGTTTTTTAGCTCCTGCAACCCTTCTTCCTGTCGGATGCGTTGGGTTGCTCTCTTTTGAACCGAATCCTCGTGAAAACGCTCCTCTACAGCGTACACAAACCCTTCCAGGTCTTGAAAACGGTAATTATTTGGGTCTAACAAAAGATTCTCCGGAGCAAGTTGCTTTTCAACAAGCTCTATCATTATCGCCTCCATTCTTTTCGCCGATACTCCGTCTCCGCAACATCGGAGATGATCTCAAACGGGAAAGATTCATCTTCAATGGCTCGTTTCCCCGACCGGTCTGGAATCACCACTGAACGCTCTTCCTGTTTGGCAAATGGCAACACCGTCTGTTCAAATCTCCGCGCGCGACGTGATGACAGTTTTGAAGCTGGCCTCATACCGCGCTTTTCCCTACTCTTTCATTCCCCTAAATTTGCCGTTTTAAAGCAGAAGAATGGACAATCTTAATCTAAATTAAAACACGTTCATAGCGTGGATTTTGCCTTCACGCCATTCTCTGTCTTATCCAAAAATTCCACCCCCCCTGGACCCAGAATACGTATACCAGCAACTTATCGGGATCAACCCGCACTGGGAATTGTAAAGGCCCGAAAAAGGAAGGCCGGTTGACTGATCGGCCCGGCCATATGGCCCCATCTTCTCCACTCTTTGGGCCAGCCGAACAGCCAGATCGCGGCGCAGCCGAAAATTACCATCCATGCCTGTGATACGAAATCAATAGTTTCCATGTTCATAATCGGGGTTAGCCTGGCTGAAACCGAGGCTACAGTATCGCAGATTTAACTCCCGCGACCAAAACGGCCGTCCCCAAGTGGTCCTTTTGGCCGTCGAGGCGCGAAGCAATCCTGGGCTCTGCAGCGATCCGTTAAAAGTAGGCAAAACGCCTTCCGTTTTTCCTCCTCAAAAAAAACTGGACAATCCCCTGCATTTTGTCCAGTTATGGCAAAATGCCGCAAATCCTGTCCCAGGAAATACGCGCAAAACTGGACACTTTGTTGTATTCTGTCCATATTTCAAAAAATGACTTTAGGTTTGTGCCAGAATTCAATCTTACAGAAAAGGTGAAAATTATGGCAACAGAACACGAGATTCACAAATTTAATGAGGATGACAGGGCGGAAGTAGTTTTTTTTCTCGAAAAGAGGCTTAAAACGACTTTATCTCCCATGCAACACAGCAAAACCTTTTACAAAGATTCGAACAACTGTTTTCATCTAATTATAGGCGGTAGTGATTTTTGGCATGGAATAGATAAAGAAAAATTTAAATTAATAGAAATAAATGGATTTATCACGATTACTGTGAAGCATAAACGTGGCTATAGAATATATCATGGAGAAATAGACAAATTAATTACAAATAAATCATCTTTACGCGATAGAAGTAAATCATATCAGTTTAATATAAGAGAGAGGAGTAACCATCTAATTATTAGCGAAATACCAGACTATAGACTTGAGAAGATTGCAGACATAAGGTCATGGAAGGCACTTAGTGAAGATATTACAGACACGCAAATAGACAATCTTAAGGATCTTCTGAAATAAACCTGTACGGTGATGTTCTTGCCTTAGAAAGGGGCAAAATTAATGAAAAAACTGGCAGGCTTGGTTCTAGTGGTTATGTGCTTATGTTCTTGTGCTACAGGCAATCAACATCCTCAAGTTCGACACCCTGAATTTACACGGCAGAAAGTGGTGCAAATATACTTAGGAATGACTCCTTCGATGATAGAAGCACTCTTCGGCCTGCCGGACGTGACATCTACCACCACAATGGGCGCTCAAACATCGCAGCCGTGGAGTGCGCTTGTTTATGGGTATAACGTAACCCCGCCTATGCCTTCTACCTTGGGGATGTCTCCTAATGAGGTAAGCAACATTATTAATGCTGGAACAGGGGGTCGGGGGCTGTCTCCTGTTTTCAATACTTTCTACTTCACGCTCAGCACTAACCCTCCAACACTAGCCCTTTGGGACGTTCGTGTTGCTTATTGAACAGCCAGTTCAAAAACAATGGACAAAAGGGATCAAAGTGTCTCGCATCCCGAATGTGATCCTAGCAATGGTGCGGCTTCCAGGGGCATCATCCGCCCTGTAACATGAGACAAAATGGCGGGTCATAAAGGCTACCGGCGAACGTTGACAGTCGCATAATCCCATGCAAGCAATGGGGTTATGATTTTGGATACTCTGGAAGAAGCGCAGGCCGTTTACGCCAAGCACTTTGCCGAGCAAAGACAAGCGGGCGGAAAGTCGCTGGACGCATGGCTCACAGTCAGAAAAGATGCGCTCCGGATCGTTGTGCGCGACGCTCGCGGCGAGCAGTTGATGACCACAGCTTACGAATACGACCTTTGCTTTCAATGCGCCGGCATGCATGAGATAACCAGGGGCTTGCGGCGGCGGTTAAAACATCCTCCGCCCAGGTTTCCGTCTCCATCTCCGCTTCCCCTCCGGCAACTCCATATGTTTGACGCCGGCCGCAACGGATAAAATCTTTTCCCCGCCCGTGTGACGGCCGTCTGCCCGCGGGCAGCTCATCCTTGATCCACTTGTCTGCTTCGATCCGTTTTAACTGGACAATTGCCCGTCAACTGTCCATAAACGGGAAGCGGTTTCAAGGATTGACGACGCTTTGCGCCCTATGAAGAATCACGGAAACTGGACAAAATGGTAAGCAACGCAGCATTTATCCGGGGGTTGAAAGGCCGCCGGAGGCCAAGGAACGAATGTGGTGTCGAGTATGTCGGGCAGATGGTTGCAAAGCCTTTCTGGCATATATGACTGCGGATTGAACGCCCGCGTCCGTGAGGCCGGATGCGTCTATTTTGCGTCTGGAATTGGTGTGTGGGTCCGGTGTGTGGTTTCTGTTCATTTTGATGTAAAAAGGCCATGCTCGGCGCGGTAGATGATCCGCAGTATAAGCGATTTGAGGCATCTTCTAGAGCAGCCGTATTGCTTGGGGTGCAAGAGGTCGGCCGTTCAAAATGCGAAGAGAGCTTGCAACACGTTCAATCCGGGAAGTCTCCGAACGGGGGCTAATTCTCCCCCCCAACCCCGCAGCACGCGTCGAAGAGAAAAAAAGTGTTTTGTACTTCATTTTTTTGTTGACATCACTTCCTATTGTGAAGTATGATGTTGCTCGGAATTGTGGCGAAAAGCTTTGAAAACTCGGGAACTCCATAATCAGGCAACCGGGCGAGGAAACCGCAGATGAATAAAAAACTCATATCCTCTTGTTTTTATGGCAGATTTCCAATAACTCCCGCTGTTATCCGCTGTTATTTCGGCAAAGGAAGCCAGAAAAAACTAATTAAATCAACTCGTTGCAGGATTGGAGAGCTGAATTTCCCTGTATTAACAGCGAATACAGCGAAAGCTTATCCGCCTCCATCCACCCGCTGCGCTCCCCGATCCTTGTCCGGGACCAGGGAAGTTGCCGCCCCACCGATCACTCCCGCGCCTCGCACCGTTCGCTGTTCACACCCGCGTGCCCTGCCCCGCGTCTCGCGGGGTTCACGGTTCGCTCCCTTCACCCTTCACTCTTCACCTTACAACGCCGGTGGAATCTTTCGGTCATATGTCCAAAATGATGAAAGTCTCCCATCCGCGCGGGGTCTGCTCGACTTTAAATCTGTGCAGGGTCACGGCTTTTACGTCAACGACCAGCCGGTGCCGTTCCGGGTCGATCTGTTCGCCCCACCCTGTTGCTTTTACCAGGTAGACGCCATTTTTTAGTTCGATGTCTGCCTTCTCGATTCGAAGAAGGAGCTGCTCGGCATCTTTAAAAAAAATGATCTCCTGGAGCAGATTAAAAAGGAGCATATCCAGAGCGTCGGAGCTGATTTGGATTTGGCGCTTTTGCGACCGCTCGATTTTTTCAAGATCTGCGACCATCACGTTCATCGTGGCTTCGGCAGCAGATATGAACATCTCTTCGACCGTGTCGCCCCAGGCTTCGAAGGCAACATCGGCTGTAGCGATTTCGTCAAGAAATTCAAACGGCATTTGTCAGACCCTGCACTCATTGAGCCTGTTCTCTATTTCCGGGCGCAGCCTGTCCAGATTGCGGCCGATGAAAACCAACTCGGTGCCGGCAACGTCAAATTCTTCGAAATCGGCCCGCCCTACGACGTAATTGAAGAGACGGCCCCCTTCCTCAAAACGCACGAAACCTTTAGCGCGAATCAACTCCTGCGGAAGTTCGCCGACCAGTTCATCGAATTTTGTTTTATCCAGGCTCTTTTCACTGGTCCAGGCAAATGAATCGAATTTATCTTCGGATGCAGGGAACAAAGATCCCCCTCTATGCCGGGAAGTCTGCCCGAAGAGCAGATTGGCATCTACGCCGCACTTAACGGTCCTCAGGAAAGCAGCGCGATCGTTGTATTGCGCGACCCCGGCCTCGACGGTTTGGGCCTCGGCCGGCGTCACCAGATCGACTTTGTTAATCAGGATGATGTCGGCTGAAGCTATCTGGCTTCTCGATGTATATCCGACATAAGGATGCCTGGTCCCCAGATATGCATCCACTATGCAGACAACGCTGTCAAGGCGGACTTCGGGAAGGTTGTCTTCGACCTCGAAGACCAGGGCGTCCGATTCGGCCACACCCGTAGCTTCCACTACAATATAATCGGGCCCGACCGTTTCGATTATTTCCCTGACGGCGGATTCGAACTCGCCGGTCATGGAGCAGCAGACGCAACCGCCGGCAAGCTCGATAATATCGATATTTTTGCCGCTTATTACCCTGCTGTCGATCGCCAGTTCGCCGAACTCATTCATGAGCACGGCGATGCGGGCGGCAGGGCCTGCTGCCGGGTTGCCCGCCTGCAAAGCCGGGGGCTGACCGCGATTGGGCGCCGCAGAGTCGAGGATACGCCTGAGCAGGGTCGTCTTGCCGCTGCCAAGACTCCCGGTGATAAGCATCATTGGGGTTTTGGGGATATCAGCCATTGCCTCACTGCCTTCGGAAGCAAGAAGTAAAAAGTGAAAGGATAATCCCTCCCTGCTCTCTTTGGCGTTTTGCCTTTTTACTTCTGACTTTATCTTATCCCTTGATATTTCCCACCGGCAGGAACCGCGCCACTCTTTTGCTGATGCCGGCGGCTTCGGTGGCTTCGACCACCTCGTCGATATTTTTGTAGGCCGGTCCGGCTTCCTCCGCCAGACCGGACCAGGAGGCGGTCCGGACGTAGATTCCCCGGCGCTCCATATCCTGCTGGAGCGCTTTGCCGTGAAACATTTTCTTCGCCTTGCTGCGGCTCATTGTCCTGCCGGACCCGTGAGCCGTGCTGAAGAAGGTCTGGTCTCCCGAATCGACGCCGGCAAGCAGGTAAGAACCAGTCTCCATGCTTCCGCCGATAATGACAGGCTGGCCGGTTTTGCGATATAGTGCGGGAAGACCTTCGGCACCAGGTCCAAAGGCCCTTGTGGCCCCCTTGCGATGAACAAGGAGGCGCTGCGGGCGGCCGTCAACGATGTGGGTTTCGAGTTTGGCCGTATTATGAGCGACATCATATACTTGGTGCAGTCCCAAATCGGCAGGGTCCCTGCGAAGCACGTCCGAGAATACTTCACGAATCCTGTGCAGAATTACCTGCCGGTTTGCAAACGACATGTTGACTGCGCACTTCATGGCAGCGAAATAGTCCTGCCCTTCAGGGGAAGCAAAAGGGGCGCAGGCGAGTTCACGGTCAAGTATCCTTATGCCGTACTTAGTCTCCATCACTTTGAGGAAAACCTGGAGATAGTCGGTTGCGACCTGGTGGCCGAATCCGCGGCTGCCGCAGTGGAACATTATCACTACCTGGTCCGGAATGCGCAATCCGAAAGCTTCCGCCAGTTCGGGGTCGAAGATATTTTCACGCCGAGTCACCTGGATTTCCAGATAATGGTTCCCGGAGCCCAGAGTACCGATCTGCCTGTATCCCCGCTCGACGGCCTTCTGGGTAATTTTGGAAGCGTCCGCGCCGCTTATTTGGCCAAATTCTTCGGTACGCTCCAGGTCTTCCTCCCATCCATACCCGTTTTGGACGCACCACCGAGCGCCCTTTTCCACGAGCGTCCGGAACTCGTCATGGGAAAGTTTTACGAACCCGCTGCTGCCCACTCCGGCGGGGACTCTTTGAAAAAGCCGGTCCACCAGTTCTTTCATGTGCTCTTTAATTTCATCGTAGGTAAGAGTGGTCAGCACAAGCCGCATGCCGCAGTTTACATCGAATCCGATTCCGCCCGGCGAGATGACCCCGACGCGTTCGTCCATTGCAGCCACTCCGCCAATCGGAAAGCCATACCCCCAGTGGCCGTCCGGCATACAGAAGGCATATTTTTGTATGCCCGGCAATGTGGCGACATTTGTGACCTGGTCCAAAACCCCCTCATCCATTTCGGCCACCAGCTTTTCCGTGGCATAGATGCGGGCCGGAACGCGCATTCCTTCCTTGAAGTCCGGAGGAATTTCCCAAACTGTGTCCGATTTTTTTATTAGCTTGCTGATAATGGCCATGGTCGGTTATCAGTTATCAGTTTTGTGTTTTTAGTGGGCAAGACCGAACGTGGTTAATATACTGATTGAAAAGCCCGTTGTCTATCCGGCATGCGCCAGGAGATAAAGAGCATAGGACTTTTTGGACCCGCAGGACTTACAGGACCCATGAAATAACCATGAAAAAGCACCCGGCGCGCATCATATCCCTTGGGAAAAGACTCAGGAAGAGCTCGATTCGCTGTGTGGGCGTGATGCCCAACTGGATTGACTATCCCGCGGAGGTGCGAAGAGAAATTCTGCTTGCCCAGAAGGTATGCTATCCCGGGCCTGTTTACTGCGAGATCTTCGAGGCCGCGGGACCAAGTGTTTTTCCGCGCAACTATTACCGTTTTCTCGGTTCCAAGATAGCCCAGACAAACCTTTTCATTCTGCTCGAAATAGCTCATCCGAGGACTGGAATCTACTACGGTCATGACCTTGTCCAAAGAATAGAAAACGATTTCAGCTACCCGTTCGTTGCAAAAACCCCCATCGGGTCGTCTCAGGGCAGGGGCGTTTACTTCATCGGCTGCACGGAGGAACTTTGCCGGTATCTCAAGGCCCACAACCCGGCATACATTCAGGAGTACCTTCCGATCGAACGCGACTTGCGCGCGGTGGTCATTGGAGGCAATCTTGTTCACGCCTATTGGCGGACTCACCGAGAGGGGGATTTTAGAAACAATATTTCGCTGGGAGGCACCGTCTCGTTTGAAGACATTCCGGCCGCGGCCCTTGAGTTTGCTGTGGAAGTCGCCCGCAGGTGCGGCTTCGATGAAGTCGGCCTTGACATCTGCGAGCACGCGGGCAAGTACTGGGTCCTGGAAGCCAACATGGCTTTCGGTGAGGAGGGATTCAGAAAAAAGGGGCTGGATGTGCGCAAAATCATTGCAGGGATTTTCGATTCGGGGGCGGTGAGCCGACCTGTTATAAAGAGAAAAGAGCGACAGTGACCGATAGGACTCAGAGGCCCGTTACGGCGAAAGGTTGCCCGCCGCGCTTCGCAGAACATTTTCAATGCAGATTCGTTCAAGTCGATTTGTTGTTGACAAAACCCGGAAGAGAGGGGAAAGAAAGATTTTTCCAACAGTAGGGGAAGTGTGTTGCAGGTGCAATCCAGGAGGGGCAAAAGCGATTCGAGACTTCGAATAATCGTAAGCGGGCTGGTCGGTCTCTATCCGCTCGGCGGTGTAGCCTGGGACTATCTCCAGTATCCGATAGGGTTTTTGAAGCTCGGCCATGACGTTTATTACCATGAGGACACGTGGAGTTGGCCCCATCAACCCGTGGAGAAAACATACACTCAGGATCCGGGCTACTCGGTAAAGTATCTTGGGGATTTCATGGAAAAGTACGCGCCCGGCCTGCGTGAGAGGTGGCACTATCTCCATCTGCACGAGACGAGTTTCGGGATGAGCCGCAAGAAGTTAGACGAAGCGGCAGGTTCCGCCGACCTTTTTTTGAATGTAAGCGGGGCATGCATGATCCCGGAAAACCTTCCCGGCGGGTGCGTCAAAGTTTTTCTCGATACGGACCCCGGCTACAATCAGATAATGATGTCGGAGCGTTTCGCGTGGTCGGAAAATGTGGACCGATGGTGCTCGATGGTCGATGAGCATGACCGGCATTTCACCTATGCTGAAAACATCCTCGAGGCTGACTGCCTGGTTCCCAAGCTCAACTATAAGTGGAAGACCACCAGGATGCCGATCTCGATGGAGCACTGGCAGCATTCGTCCCGCCATCAGCCCCAAGGGCCTTGGACAACCGTGATGACGTGGAACGCCTTCAAGGGGAAGCTTGTTTACAGGGGAGTGGAATATGGGAGCAAGGGCGCCGAATTCGATAGGCTGGTCAATCTTCCCGCCATGGTGAATGTGCCGCTAAAGGTGGCTGTAGGAGGCGTGAAGGCCCCGATGGGAAGACTGCTGCAAGCCGGATGGCAGGTGGCCGACGGTCCGGAAACCACCATAACGCCCGCAGCGTACCGGGATTTTATCATGTCCTCGCGGGGCGAAATCTCGCCTGCCAAGCAGGTGTATGTTGAACTGCGGACGGGATGGTTCAGTTGCCGATCGGCCTGCTATCTAGCGTCGGGAAGGCCCGTTGTGGTTCAGGATACCGGGTTTACGCGCATCATTGCCTCAGGGGAAGGCATTATCGCATTCGACACGGCCGAGGAGGCGGCGCTGGGTCTCCTAAAGGTTGAAAGTGAATATGAGAAGCATTCAGCGGCGGCCTTTGAGGCGGCAAACCAGTATTTTGATTCCTCTAAAGTGCTTCAGAAGCTGATCGAAGACATTTATTCAAGCTGACCGGGATTACGTTTTACAGGGACAGATATGGCAAACGGCAAAAAGGGTAAAGGCAAACTCATAGTATTTGGAATTATTTTCTGGTACCCGCTGGCGGGGGTAACCTACCAGTTTCTGCATTACCTGGTAGGACTCCGGCGTCTGGGGTGGGACGTGTACTACGTGGAGGATTCCAGCCGATGGGTATTTGACGTAACCGACTTCGAGTTGACGCCCGATGCATCAACGAACATAGAGATGGTAGCGCCCGTTCTCGACAGATATGGATTTTCGGGGAAATGGGCCTTTCGGGGCTGCTATGAAGGGGGCAAATGCTACGGTATGGGAGAGGATGAGCTGAAGCGGCTTTACAGGGAGGCTGACGTCTGCCTTAACGTGACGGCTTCCCAGGAGCTTCGCGAAGAGCATATGACTATCCCGAGAAGGATTTACGTGGAGTCCGATCCTTTCCACGTCCAGGTAAAAGTATTGGAAGGGGACGTGAAGACGTTGAACGCACTTTCAGCGCACGACATCCACTTTTCTTACGGAGAAAACCTTGGGCAGCCTGACTGCGATCTGCCTGTGGACCTTGTGTGCTGGTATCCGACCAGGCAGCCGGTGCTAACGAACTTGTGGGAAAACCCGTTTGCTCCCGCCGGGGATTCGGTGTACACGACCATTACAACCTGGAAAAATAAGGGTAAGGAGATGACTTTCCGCGGCCAGACATACTATTGGACAAAGGACCGGGAGTTTTTAAAGATTGTCGATCTGCCCAAGCGCAGTCAAGCAGGTTTTGAACTTGCCACACTTGTGGACGATGATATGCACCGGCATCTTACCGAAAATGGATGGAGGATTACGCCTTCATTTCCGATTTCCAGGGATGTCGACAAGTACCGGGAGTATATCCAGATGTCCAGGGGTGAGTTTACGGTTTCAAAGGACCAGGTAGTGCGTCCGCGCACAGGCTGGTTCAGTGACCGCAGCGCCTGTTTTCTTGCAGCCGGTCGTCCGGTGATAACCCAGGAAACCGGATTCAGCAAGTTCCTGCCCACGGGCAAAGGGCTTTTCGGATTCCTGACAATGGATGAAATTCTGGCAGCCGTAGACGTTATAGAAAGCGATTACGAGGGAAGCTGCAAGGCAGCGCGCGAAATCGCGCAGGAATACTTCGAGGCGGACAAAGTGCTTGGCAAATTGATGACACAGGCCGGACTTATGTGAATCCACGATTCCAATGGTTTGACAGCTTAAAGGGTTTGGCGGTCATATGGATCGTAGTTTTCCATTGCCTGCTGGCCTATGGCGGAAACCTCCCACAGCCAATCTCGTTCGGCTGCTTCTCAGGCTTTGTGCACCAGTGCGGGCAGGGGGTGACATTTGGCGAGTTTTGGTGCGCCATCGAGGGGATAATTGTCGCCATTATTCAGAGAGGGGCGCAGGGGGTAGGTGTTTTCATTCTCGCCAGCGGATTCGGCCTCACCTACTCGCTTGTGATACGAGGGGGGGTTAGGGATTCCTGGTCTATCTGGTACGGACGGCGGCTTAGGAGGCTTTTGCCGGTCTACTGGCTGGCGCATCTGGTTTTCCTGGTTTCTCCTTTTGCGGTCCTGCACGATCCGGTCGATTACCGCTTCCTGCTCAGCTTTTTAGGCGACAGGGTTTATCCCGTAGACAAGATGTTTTTCTACTTTGTGCCGGCATGGTGGTTTTTGGGGCTGCTGATCGAACTCTATATCGTCTTCCCGCTCCTCTACGAACTCATGCAGCGGCTGGGGCCCGTAAAATACCTTGGGCTTTGCATCCTGTCGAGTTCGGCGGCCAGATATATAATGGGAAGTGTACTGCAGGCCAACGGATATTATGAGATGGGGGCTTTTTTTGTCTGCAGGCTCTGGGAGTTCGGAGCTGGAATGGCGCTTGGAAAACTCGCGGCGGAAAGCCCTGATGTGACGTTGGGCCGGCTGCTTTGCTGGAAGGGTTTTTTTTCCGGGTTGATTATTTATATTCTTGGGGTCCTTGCCTATCAGCCCAATTGTCTTTCCATTTTCTCGGACGGCCTTACTGCAATGGGTTTATCGGTGATGCTGATTCAGGCGGCCTACCGGTTGAACATGGCGCCTTGTCTGGGGAAAACGTTTGTCCGGGCCGGGGCTTATTCTTACGGCATCTATATGTTTCACCAGCCATACGTAATATATGCGGGCGAAAAGTTGCGCCCTTACAGTCCCGCGGTCTTTCTGGTTTTCGCCTTTGGGGTGACAATACTTGTCGTCCTGGTTTCAATGTGTTTGGAGTACGCGGCCAACCGGGCGGCAAATCTTTTTAAAAAAAGTTAAAGTTTTTTATTTGATGTGCCGATAGAAACAATGGGGACATATCGAGGCGAAAAGGGCGCAAAGATGGTTCGAGAACTGAGCGGACATGAAATTGATGCTCTCCACTACGAATTGCTGGTCAAAGACATAGTTTCTGCGGCTGAGAAGCTCCCTCCTTTTCCCGACATAGCCTGGCGAGTCATATCTCTTGTAAAAGCTATGGCGCCGGTAAGGGAGATAGAAAAACTTATCGGTTACGATCAGGCACTGACGGCCAAAATCCTCCGGCTCGCCAATTGCGCCTATTACGGCCGACGCTATAGTGTGGGTTCTTTAAAGGACGCCATACTTCTTCTCGGGGACAAACGGCTGATTCAGTCGGTAATGGCGGCCTGCGCCAAAACTTATTATGTGAGGGGCGGTTCACAGGATGAGCGGGAGCTTTGGGAACACTCGGTAGCCGCAGCGCTCATCTCGGAGATAGCTGCACGCCGACTAAGGTACAATAAGATTTTCACACTTTACCCCGCCGCGCTGCTCCACGACATAGGCAAGACCATTCTTGACGTCTATTCGAAGATTTACCTTCAGTCCAGCCTGCGCGAAATAAGGGGCGAGAGCGATACGGTCAGGGCTGAAAGGCGGGCGCTCGGAATTGACCACCAGGAACTGGGCGGCATTATAGCCGGCAAATGGAAATTTACCGGTGACATTAAGGCGGCGATAGCATATCACCATAATCCACAAGCAGCCGGACAGTATGAAGAAATTACCTCCCTGGTTTACCTCGCGGACTTGCTGGCGGTTTCATTTGCGGGGAAAAACGAAGAACAGCCGGGCCGGGGCGTCGATCCGGCATCCAACCCCATCCTTAGGAAATTTGGAATCACAGGCAAAATGATCGACGATTTCCGAAACGAGGTTGAAATCGACATGGCGGAGATAGTGAATGCGCTTGGAATGTCTTGAGCGCTGCAATGGCTTATTACATCGGAATGATTATCATAAAAAAAGAAAATGTCGAGATTAAGGAGTAAATAATCTGATGGAAGGCAAGCAGTGCGAGATTGAAACGAAGGTTTTCGCTCCAGGCGCCGAGGTCTGCGATGAAGCGCTCTGTTATATTTGCAAAGACGGAGTATGGGAGCAGGAAAGCACTCTGGAGCTTGATGCGAAATCATGGTACAGTGAGGGTTCCAAGCAATGAGGTTTTGCAAGCCCTGCCCTTAAGGCGGGGTCCAAAGGATCATAGGAGAATTCGGGCACCCCGGGGAGGATCCTCCCCGGGGTTTTGTTTTTTCATTTTGTTTTGAGCCCGGCGACTTTTCACGCAACATGCGATCCCGGTCCCCGGAGCGGCTTAACCCATCGCAGGCGCTGTTTGTGGTCTCGCTCTGGGCCTCTTGGTCAACCTGGCCAGGATAACGGCGATAATCAACACCAAGGCGGACAGGTAGAAGGCGTAGTCGAGGCTTCCGGTAATGTCCTTGATGAGTCCGCCGATTTTTGCCATAAAGAAGCCAAAACCCCAGCCAAGGAACACCAAGCCGTAGTTAAAGCCCAGGTTTTTGGGTCCGTAAAAGTCGGCGGTAAAAGAAGGCATAAGCGCAAGACCGCCGCCGTACTGCCAGTAAGCTATGCCGACCGCGATGAACATCAGAAGAATTGAGTTCGACTTGAGAATGAGCGGCAGCGTAAAAAGGCAGGCTGCGGAGATAAGACAATTGACGGTATAGGCGTTCGTGCGACCGATCTTATCGGAGTACAGCCCGGTGCATATACGGCCGGAGGCGTTGATCAGTCCGCCCCAGGACACAAGCGTCCAGGCCATGGCGGCGCCAAGCAGCCCCTTGCCGATGCCCAGGGCGCTGCTTATGATCAACAGGCCCGACTGAGTGGAACCTATGAACATGACTACCAGGGCGTAGTATTGCCATGTCCCCAGCATCCTCGAAGCTTCCCAGTCCACTGCCGTCATGGCGGCTTTGCCGGGAGCGGCCGTTTTGGGCGGAGGTGGGGCAGGCGCCACGTAGCCGGCGGGAGGCCACGAGAGCAGTTGCCCTGCGATTATGACGACTACGGCGAAAAAGATCCCCAGTATGATGAAGCTGCCGGACACACCATAATTTTGTATCAGCCAGTTTGCCAAAGGAGCGATGTAGAGCGCGGCACCGCCATAACCGCCCACGGTTATCCCTGCTATGAGACCACGCTTGTGAGGGCCGAACCATTTGAGCGCGGCGGGAGTGGGGGCAGCGTAGCCGATGCCCATACCGATTCCGCCCATTACTCCGAAACCAATAATCAAACCCGTGTAGCTTTTCATCAAACCGGCGATAATACAACCGGCGGCCAGGAACAATCCGCCCAAGGTAGCGCCAACCTTAGGACCGAACTTGTCCTGAATCTTGCCGCCACCGATCATCATACAAGCGAAAATAATGACGCAAAGCGAAAAAGGAGTCGCAGCGTCAGAGTTGCTCAGGTAAGTCCATCCTGCATTGAGTGTATCCGGCACCCCTTTGGCGAACAGAGGCGTGCCAACCTTAGCCAGATCGTACTTGCCGTCGGGCAGCTTTGGAACCGTGAGCTTATCGCCCCAAACGCTCCATGCGTAAAGAATTCCCAGGCACAGATTGACGGCCATGCCTGCGAAGGTCACAATCCATCCTCTTGCAGGTGGTTTTTCCGATGGTGCTGCCATGCATATCTCCTTTCATTAAAATCGATTCCCATAAATACAGCACTTCCGGGTGAAACAATTTTGCAGCAGAGCGAGATTAGGAAAGAGAGCACAGGCTCCGGACTCGAGAGCGAAAAAGATCCGATAAATCAGAAAAACAATTGCATAGCCAATAAAATAAGAAATTACCTTCTGCTTTCAGACTTCCATGTTTGCCTTCAATCACCCCCCTTCAGCATATTAAAACAATTCTACATGCCCATATGCTCAACATGCAACGGAAAAAACATATCAACTGCCGGTCCATCTCCTAAAGACAAGGGTGCCGTTGGTTCCGCCAAAGCCAAATGAGTTTGAGAGCGCGAACTCGATTTGCGCCTTGCGGGCGACGTTGGGAACGTAGTCGAGGTCGCAGTCCGGGTCCGGGAATTCGTAATTTATGGTTGGGGGCATCATCTGCTCGCATATGGCAAGCACGGTGTAGGCAGCTTCCACCCCACCAGCGGCGCCCAGAAGGTGCCCCGTCATGGACTTTGTCGAGCTGATCGCCATTTTGTAAGCGTGATCGCCGAAAACGGTTTTTACTGCCTGGGTTTCATATTTATCGTTGAGGTCGGTGGAGGTGCCGTGGGCGTTGATGTAGTGCACATCGGAGGGGTTTATTCCCGCGTCTTCGATGGCCCACTGCATGCATCGGGCAGCCCCTTCGCCGGCGGGCGCCGGAGCGGCTATGTGATAGGCGTCTCCCGATACGCCGAAACCGATTATTTCGGAATAGATCTTAGCATTGTGGGAGCGGGCGAAATTGAGGTCTTCCAGGACAAGGACGCCTGCGCCCTCACTTAGAATGAAGCCGTCTCTTTCCTTGTCAAAGGGCCTGGAGGCGTGCTGCGGGTCGTCATTGCGGGTGGAAAGCGCCCGCATGGCGCTAAAGCCCGCTATTGCAAGGGAGGTTATGGTCGATTCGACTCCCCCGGTGATCATCGCTTCGCAACAGCCGTCCCGGATGAGATGATAAGCCTGGCCAATGGCATGAGTTCCGGCGGCGCATGCAGTTTGTAAAGAAAGGTTGGGACCCTTTGCGCCATGATAGATCGAAATAAGTCCGGGGGCCATATTGCCAATGATCATCGGAATGAAGAAAGGGCTCACTTTCTTTGGACCCGCTTCCAGCATGACCTTGTGGGAATCCTCGATCGTTTGCAGGCCGCCGAGGCCGCAACCCATTACGACGCCGACTCGTGAGGAAATGTCGGGCTCTATAGTCAACCCGGCGTCTTTGACGGCATAGTGAGCGGCCCCGAGCGCAAACTGGAGGAAAAGGTCCATTTTGCGCAGCTCTTTTCTATTGATAAACTCCTCCGGATGAAAGTTTTTGACTTCTCCGGCGATGCGGCACGGGAAACCTGAAGAATCGAATCTGGTGATAGGCCCGATTCCCGATTTTCCGGCAATCAGGCTGGACCAGTTCTCTTCAATGCCGACTCCGACCGGAGAAATCAATCCAATTCCGGTAACAACCACTCGCCGCCGACTATTCTCTGGTCCCATCCTGCGGTCTCCTGTCGAACTAACCCATGAACATGCCGCCGTTGACATGAATAACCTGGCCGGTGATATATCCGGCTGCATCGGATGTGAGAAAAGCCACAGCCGCAGCCACCTCCTGGGGTGTGCCGCACCTTGCTGCCGGAATCTGCGCCAACATCGTTTCCCGCGCTTTTTTGGGAATAGCCAGCGTCATATCTGTCTCGATAAATCCCGGGGCGACAGCATTTACGGTTATGTTCCGCGAGATAATCTCGCGGGCAAGGGCCCTGGTAAGGCCGATTATACCGGCCTTGGCGGCCGAATAATTGCACTGACCGGCATTTCCCGTCACCCCTACCACCGATGTAACATTGACAATGCGCCCGAAGCGCTGGCGAATCATGGCTTTTATCACCGCCTGAGAACAAAGGAAAGCGCCTTTGAGGTTTGTATCCATAACCTGGTCCCATTCGGCGGGATTCATCAAGGCCAGAAGGTTGTCCCTGGCAATACCGGCGTTATTTACCAGCACATCGACGCGGCCATGGACATCCAGAACCTGCCTAAAGGCCGCTTTGACCGCGCCGGGATCGGCCACGCTGAACTGCATGGCCGTGGATGTCCCGCCCCTGCCGGCGACGAGGGCTGCAGTCTGTTGTGCGGCCTCCTGAGCAGAGTTGTAATTGATGAT
>DASPQK010000291.1:0-11979 GCA_035624985.1 Syntrophobacteraceae bacterium
GCCGCTATGACCGCCGCTCTTGCCTTCACTGCGCATACCGGCGCGGCGCGAGCCGCCGGTGTGCGAACCGGCGCCGTGCGAGCCGCCGCCATGACTGACGTTGCCCGTAGCGCGACCGCTTGTGCCGCGCGAACCTCCGCCCTGACCGGTCTTGCTCTGGCCGCGAACGCCGGCACCCTTCGTGCCGGCGCCTTTACCTGCCGTAGCTGCGCCACGGGAGCCGCCGCCTTGACCGGCGGTTTTGCCTGCACCCGCCTTGTTGCCGGCGACATTGCGCGCGTTCTTCGTATTGACGTTTTTATTGGTATTGCTATTCTTGTTGATGTTAGCGTTTCGATCCACATTGGCGTTCAACGCTCCGCCGCCCCAGTCCCAGGACCCCCAGCCCCAGCCCCAGACCGGTCCAACTGCAACAGCTCCGAAGAAATCTATCCCGACTCCAATGTCGCCTCCATCTGCAACCTCGGGCCAAACCGGGTAGTAGACAGCGGGAGGGTATGCGGGCCACAACCAAGCCCCGTATACCACCACCGGGTCGTAACGCGGCACATAGACAACTTCGGGATTGGCCGGCACGATTTCGATGACCTCGCCTTTGACAACCACCTGCTGCTCGGTGCTGGTTTTGAGATTGCCTGCGGCGTGTGCCTTGGAGCGCAGTCTCTGAATGGAAGCCATGACGTCGGATTCCTGAGCCATAAAGACCTGGCCTAACTTCTGCGTCCATGCGGACTGCTCAGCCATCATTGCGAGCAGCTGTGGGAAGGGGGCCAACGCCTTCACGCTCAGGTCCCAGCCCATTGTGTCCATTGCGTCATTGAGTCTGTCAG
This sequence comes from Syntrophobacteraceae bacterium, assembly GCA_035624985.1. GTDB lineage: Bacteria > Desulfobacterota > Syntrophobacteria > Syntrophobacterales > Syntrophobacteraceae > SbD1. Next base: position 831 of record DASPQK010000291.1, read on the forward strand.
CCGGAAGCTTGGCGTTTCGCCTCAACCATGCATCCGCCGCCGCGACTTGATCGGGGAAGGTCGCAGCCTCCAGGACTTGTGCGAGCAGCGCATCCGGATACAGCGCAATTGGGGCAAGCATCTGGTCAAGCTCTGCTTCGCTGAATACCTGGCCCGAGGGCGCCGTTTGCTGTGAGAGCGCTCCAAAGGGGACCATCACCACGACGAGCAACCCTATGAAAGCGTTTTTAAGAAATCCTTTAATTCCCATAATACCTCCTCCTTTGTGTTGAAAAACCGGTTCCTTGTTAAAAATACATCCTCCGTTCATCCCGCATGCAATTTCGGATAAACGATTCATCTCCAGCAATGCATCGATTGCGTTTCTCGTCTGAATTCTCCTTTCTGAAACTGTAAAATTAACCCTGTCAGAAGCCTCCATTTGTCACTGGCCCAGCCGGTGGAGGGGTCCAATGACTTTTGACTGCGTTTTCTCACAGGTAAGGGTACAGAAAGGTTACAACCGCATAGGGAGCAGTGGGCCGCTCGAATCGAAGCATTGAGGCGGGCAAGAGAAATGTTTCTAGACAGGTTGAGTTTTCGAAAAAGGCATGGTTTCGGAGAGTGAGGATTTCAACCCACGACTATCCTGTAATCGGGACCACTGGATTTGAACCGCGCGCTTCGCCGGGTGCGTCCTTTGCCAGAGACTGTCTGGACACGCAGTGGAACACAGGTGGAATACATGGCGGCCATCAGGCGAATAGGACGCGATAGCACTGGGCGATGGAAAAAGCCGACACAATATGGACGTGCCATCGTCTCGTATGGTAGACGACTCTGGCCGCAACCTTTACAAGCCGCCTGATTATCGACTCTATGGATGGCTTGACGCTCTCGTCACTGTGCATAGCAAACCTTGGAATCGGCGTCTGTCCATGCTTTGAAACGTTGCGACAGCTTGCGGGAAGCGAACACCGCCGCTCCCTGCCATCCGCTTAAATGATGATTCGAGAATGGAAAGGATTTCGGCGCTGCAATTCTCAATGCGGAGGAGAGAAAGTTTGGCTCTTCAGTCTACAACTGAATAACCGACTATAACTGATATTGAAAACCAAATCCGTAGCCTAAAATATTGGCACCTGCGAAATGGTCGTCAGTCGGCAGAAAAAATTGGGGACTCGGGATAAGCTCAGCGGGTTTGGCTTTTTCTTCGTACAAATGAAGCACCATGACAAAAAGGCCAGCGACGGCATTCAGGGCATTTTGAAGATTACCTTGGTGGAAATCTGAATGGCGGTGGGGTTTCACTTTGTTGTAAGCAGTCCACCAATCCGGTACGCCCTTTGGATTACTCCAGTTATCCCATGGTTTCAAGGTAAGTCCAAATTTGGGCAAATGGATCCTAAAATCGGGGATATCCGGGTAGGGCGGCCGAATTTTTATCTGGCCGAGGCTTCTTCAATTATTGTGCTGGGTTAAGGAACAAGAAATAGAATTAAATTCGTGACTTAAATCATCTTGCAAGCCGTTGATTTCACGCAAGATTAACGTACGAGGCGGATACATGAGCATTTCCCGGGGGGAGTATTGGCAGTTTTGGCAACGGCGATGTTCACTTTCTGCGGCTAGGCATGCTTGCCTCTGGAGATCGAACACACGATCGTAGATACCGTTGTACACTTCGCAACGGATGCGGAGCATAAGATTTCCGGTGGCTTTGACCATAAAAGAGAAAGGGGTCACCTTGACAAAATGCGGTCCCACGGCCAAAAGATTGTGTACTGGTGCAGGTTAACCCTCGCCGGATGGTGGAGGCATAGGTGGCCGGACCTTTACGCATTGAGTATCCCGGAGCATGCCAACATGTCGCATCCAGGGGAAATGAGGGCAAAAAGATATTCCTGACGACAAAACCGCAAAGAAGAGGTATAGGAATTTTGTGGAGGGATCTGCAGGGCTAGCGAATGCAAACCCCTTCGAAAATGTCAGGGCTTCGACATTGCTTGGGGGCGAGTCTTTTGTGAAGCGGGTGCGCGAAAACTTCCTAAATCACGCAAAGGCTGACCGTGAGCTGCCCGTGTTCCGGCAACTCGCAGATAGACCCGGCGTGAAGACCATCCGAACGGTTGTCGATGCGTTCCTCGCAAATGATCCGGCGATGAGGCGGCGTGTCGGCGTGTATCTGTGCCGACTTTACACGGGGCTCAAATTGAAAGAGATCGGTGCTGCCTATGGAGTTGGAGAGTTGGCAGTTACACAGATAAGCCGCCGTGTTGTCCTGGAGATGGAAGGCGGCGAATCATTTTGCAAAGCTGTCGGACTCCTTGTGAAGAAGCTTGAGGTGTGAAAACTGTAGGTTTGACCCCGGTCTTTTAGGAATAGCCGTGCTCAGCGCCTGTCGACAAGTTGGCCTTTCGGTGGGGCAGATCAGTTTTGCGCGCGCACTCACGGAAACGCGGTTGTTCTTGAAGCTCGTACTGGCTAAAGTCAGTTCCTGGGCTACGATCTGGGCCGCCTATATTCGATGCTGCGCGCAGTTCCGTGTGGGGTATAAACCGGATCGACAATATTCAAGGGATCGACAAGAATATAGAAGAAAAGCTCGTGGCCTGGACAGGCGCCACAAGAAGACCGGGCGTAATTATCGGGAGCCCTCCCCGCTATCTTTGCCTTAGACTCGTAATGATGTGAAAAGACAGGTAATTCTCTTGAGTTAACGGCATTGGGTCCGGCCCGTGGTTGGCCTTTGGCTGCTGGCTTTTCTATATATTTCAGACCCGCTGCAAGAAATAAAACACAACATCTCTGGCGATTTTTTCACCTTGGGCTATTTTGACATCGCCTGCCTGGACTCCCAAGGCATGGATTAGCTGCTGACGTTTAGGTTCAATCCAGGGTTGCCCACTCCGATTGGTTTGGTGCTGGTAAAAAACAAAGACATCGTCCCGCTTCATTGCGTCAAATATGGCTTTAGCCTCACTATCCAGAACATGTTTAAAATTCGGGGAGCTTGGTTCCAGGCCCGTATCCGGGTCTAGAAAAACGATGCAGCGTTCCTCGGAAAAGCTATGAATGAAAGAGATCGTATCGTTCAAGTAGTTATTCCGCCCCTGGAAATCACCGCAGAATACGATAACCTTGTAAGTGGATTGGATTTCTTGAACACGTCTTATGTTCCTGAAAAAATCAGTTACTTCTTTTGGGAGATCCACCTGCCGGCCATCGATCTGGATGGTGCCCCAGGAGCGATAGCGGTAGTAAGCTATTTGAAGGATGTTTCGACAGTGATATTGTTCAGCAAGGCGGAATAACACTGACCATTTCACGAGGTCTCGATTATCTGAGAACCAGACATCCTGCAATATCGACTCCTCACCTCCTATGGTATGTCTGCCGCCAGAGAAGGTAACTCAATCTTTGACAGCGTGGATATATACAAGGGGAAATCTATCGGGTTCTATTGTTTTGCATGAACATTTTAGTATCTGAAAGTCTGTTAATTCCAGCCCCATCGATTCCTCAAGTTTTCGGCCGTCCAGTTCTCGCTCTGCCTTAGAGAGAGGACAGGTCACGTAAGCAAAGATGGCAGCTTGCTCTTTGCCTTTAGCAACCTTTCTGATCTGACGTAGTCGGTCGAGGTCGGCGTGGAATTGCTGCCAGTTAGATTTAGGACCTTTCACTTCAAGTATCGCTCGGAGACGAATAAGATCTGAAGACAACTCTGACTCGTCACCAACAAACAGGTCTATTTTCGCGCCAGCCTGATAGAGTGCGGGGAAATGTCTCACGGGATCAAGCCGTTGCCCACCAGATTCAAAGTATTCGGCATCGTGCCTAATGCGCACTTCAGGGAGTGCCGAAAGTCCCTCTCTGTGCAGTGTCTGCATCAAGATCGCTATAATCCAACTCTCGGGCATTCGATCTGCACACCAGCCTGCACCTTCCACCGGTCCGTTGGCGACAGCCTCAAAGGATCCCGGCGCTGAGATCAAAGCATGCTTAACAAATCCGATAATGTCTTCTATGTCGATTCGCCTCCGCGGTGGTAAATTTTTTTCATCCATTAAGTATACCCCTCCGCCTTTTGAGGAAAGATAGAGTGTATTCTTAACGCCTGAAAAATTTATCAACTTCCGTGCCATACACTCAAACTGCATGGGGGAATCGGATTTTTGCCCGAAAAGACTCTGCTCAACCGCGAAATCCCCGAGACTGCAAAATCTACCCGGTAGAATATGCAAGCGAAAGGCGGAAGTCAATAACCGAACTTACCAACTCATGGATTTCACGGAAAATTAACGTATGAGACGGAAACATTAACATTTTCCGGGTGGGGGTATTGGCTGTTTTGGCAACGGCAATGTTCGCCCTCCCCGGACAGGCATGCTTGCCTCTGGAGATCGAACACACGATCATACTACGATCACACATACCATTGTAAATTGCGCAGCGGATGCAGAACATATGATCTCCGGCGGCTTTGACCAAGTGTGCGCCCCCATGCGCCGTAAGGCTTCATGCGGGTGAGGCAGATGAATTCATCGGCTTCAACAGTCAGCGGTGCGACCTCTGCCCACTTCGCGGCGTAGCATCTACTCGGCCGTCACGAATTTTTCCCGGTCCAAAAAGCTGCGTGAGGTTTGCGTCGAAAGCATCGGACCTGCAATCATCGCTCGACGCCGTTGGGCGAGCCGTAGCGGATGCAGCTTTCCTTCGATTCGTCGAGGTGGACTTTGATGGCCTGTTCGACCGAGCCGGCGTCGCCGTTTTCGATGGCGGCCGGGATGGCCTTGCGGCCGGCCATCGCCTTGACTGGAGCCGCGCACCAAGAAATTTTCCGGGGTGAGTTGACCACCAATTTCCCGAAAAAATGGTTCATCCGGCGACCGAGTAGCCGAGACCGGGCCTCCTTCGAGGTCTTCGTCCCACGCGCTTCGCGCGGTTCGTGTTCGGGCTGCTCAGCCCCGGTCAGAGCACCACGCAGAAGTCATATCGATTTTGGTTTTGGTCCTTTTCAGCCGCTGATGCTGTAAGTGCGCGCTCTCTGGCTGCCTTTCAGGCTTCGTGCTCTTTGTGCCCTTCGTGGTGAGAGAAGTGCTTCCGGTCCGAATTCTATAGCAAGCGTCAAAAGAAAGTTGACACGATCTTACAGCCCGTGGGATGTTTTTCTCTGTTTTCCGACATCCGACTTCTGTAGTCCGTTATAGTACCGGATTTTGGAGGCGCCCGAGCGGATGATTTATCACCACGAAGAACACAGCGCAGCGGAGCCGCAACCAAAACTCTTCACCACGAAGGGCACGAAGATCACGAAGAAAAAACTAGGTCTAAACTGCAACGATAACAGCAACTTACGAACAAAATCATGCTAAGAAAACAAGAAGATGACGTGTAGTAGTACGAAGACCACGAAGATAAAGAAAAACCCAATAGAGCCTGACATATCGTCCCTTTGCGAACCAACTCCCATGCTCGCGCACGAAGAACTGCAAAGCTCACGAAGGGTTTAACCGGGAGTCCAAATTGATGAAAAAGCAACAAGAAGCTGATCGACTGAGGTACGAAGCATACGCATGAGAAACGTAGCTGGTGTAGTCCTTCACCCCAGGTACGCATTTGCCGGAAGACCCGAAAATATTTCCTCACGCCCGAGATCCGGGTGATAATCTTGCCGATTTTACCGCGTGCCGGGTCTATAATTGAAAAAATGACCGAACTCGAAGACAAAAACCAGAACCCGGCAGGCGTCCCCGATGCCGAAGAAACGGTCGAAAGCCCCTGTTCGGAGCCGGGCGGAGCGGCAGGACTTGCCGGGCGGATATCCGCATTTCCGCACCTGCCGGGCATATACATGTTCAAGGACGCGGGCGGCGCCATCCTCTATATCGGAAAAGCCCGGGACTTGAGGAAGCGCATCGGAAATTACTTCCGGGGCGCCGACGCGGTGGACGTCAAGACCAGGATCATGCTCGGCAGGGCCGCCGACCTCGAATATGCCGTCACCTCATCGGAAAAAGACGCGCTGCTCCTAGAGGCCAGCCTCATAAAGAAACATCGCCCCCGCTACAACGTCGTGCTTCGTGACGACAAGAATTACCTCTCGATCCGGATCGACCCGCGCGACCCATACCCCAGGCTGGACATAGTGAGGTGGTTTCAAAAGGACGGGGCGCTCTATTTCGGTCCTTATACTTCGGCGCGGGCTGCCCGCGACACGCTCAAGTACCTGCACCAGCTTTTCCCGCTGAGACTTTGCAAGGGGAAAAAACTCATTCCGCGGCAACGCCCCTGCCTCAACTATTCGATGGGCCAGTGCATGGCGGTTTGCGCAGATAAAGTTTCACGGGAAGACTACATGAAGATGGTCGAAGAAGTAGTGCTCTTCCTCCAGGGAAAGACCGACATTCTCCAGAAACAGCTAAAGCAAAGGATGCAGGAGGCGGCCGAAACGCTCCAGTTCGAGCTGGCCGCCTTCTACCGCGACAGGCTGCAAAACGTCGCGGCCACAATCGAAAAGCAGCACATCGTATCGGACCGCTTCCTCGACCAGGACGTTCTGGGCATTTACCAGGAGGAAGAGCGGACCGAGCTTGTGGTCCTGTTTATCCGGCAGGGGGTGCATTCCGGCCAGACACGGTTTGACCTCAGAGAGGCCCAGGGGGACGAGCGGGAGCTGATCTCGGCCTTCATCCAGCAATACTACTACCAGGGCGCATTCATTCCCGACGAGGTGCTCGTTCCCGTTTCGCTCGATTTGGAAACGGTGCTTTCGGAATGGCTTTCCGAGATGAAGGGGAAAAAGGTGAGAATCTGGGCTGCGAAAAGAGGCGAGAGGAAGCATCTGCTCGACATGGCCCGGGACAACGCCCGCGAGGGACTCATCAGCCGCAGGCGGTGGCAGAGCAGGGATGCGGCGCTTATCGACGGCCTTCAGCGGCTGCTGAAGCTGCCGCGAACGCCGGCCAGAATCGCCTGCGTAGATGTCTCCAACATCCAGGGACAGCACGCCGTCGGGGCGGTGGTCGTCTTCGAGCACGGCCGCCCCGACAAGGATTCTTACAGGCGCTACCGGATAAGACTGAAGAGCGAACCGGACGATCCGGCAATGATGGCCGAGGTAATAGGCAGGCTTGTCGAAAACGAGCGGGAACTTTCCGAAAGCCTCGATCTGCTTCTTCTGGACGGCGGCAAAAGCCAGTTGAACACGATAGTTCGCCTGCTGGAACAGGTCCGGACTTCCCAACCGCTCCCCGTGGCCTCCATTGCCAAGGAGCGCGAATCGGACGTAGGGGAGAAGGGAAAAGGGCTGTACGAGAAAATTTATCTGCCCGGCCGAAAGAACCCCCTGTTTTTGCACCGCTTTCCCGACATTCTGCGGTTGCTCCAGCGAATACGGGACGAGGCCCACCGGTTCGCCGTCACGCACTACCAGAACGTGCACAGGACATCGCTTCTCACATCGGCGCTGGACGCAATTCCCGGCATAGGCCCGGGCAGAAGACAGATACTGCTCCAGCACTTCGGCAGTCTTGATGCAATCCAGACGGCTTCGGCCCGGGAGCTGGAAAGCGCCGGCCTGCCGCCCCAGGTGGCGCAGAGCGTCATTCGCCTGCTTTCCAGGATCGGTGACTAGCGCATGGGTTGTACTGGCAAATAAGATTATCGGACGAGATTGACAATTCATTGTCGTCATGCGGCGAAAGACCGCATAAACCGTGAACTTCAGGAGATGTGGGAGCGCCCGAGTTCTTCGTGTGCTTCTTACATCTTCATGTTCTTTATGCGAGTTGCCCAAGGCTGTCTTCACCACAGAGCACACGAAGGACACGAAGGGAAGGGAAAGAAAAAATGGCTTTGCATTCCATAGTGGGCGAGCATGGGATTAGGTTCATAGATGACGACAATGCAGGCCGCAGTTGTTTTCTGATTTCCCTTCGCGGTTCTTCGCGCTCTTCGTGGTGACGGATTACCCACGTCACGAAGTGAGACGAAGGACACGAAGAGAGTTACAGTGTCAATACAACCGGTCACTGCTCACCGTTCGCTGTCCGGGGCTTGCAGCGGGACTTCACAAAGAACGCCAGGGCGACAAGAAGCGCGGCGATGACAACGATATCGACCTGGTGGGAATACTGAAGAACCAGGTCCCATTTTTCACGAAGGCGCATTCCGCACACAAGGAGGAAAGAATTCCACAGGGTGGCGCCGACAAGGGTAGCGCCCAGAAAAGGAAGGAGCCTCATCTTGCCCGTTCCTGCCGGAACTGAGACAAGGTGTCTGACGACCGGTATGAACCGGCTGATGAAAAGAGACACCGTCCCCTTTCTGCGGCTGAAAAAATTCTCTGTCCTGGCAAGGTCGCGCGGGTTGAGAAGCAGGTACCTGCCCACCTTGAGCACAAACGGCCTGCCGCCGTAGTAGCCCATCGCATAGGAGACTGCCGAACCGAGCATAGAACCTGTGCTGGTTGCGAAAATGGCGGTCCACAGGTCCCATTTGCCGTCGGCAACCAGAAATCCGACAAAAGGCATTACGGCCTCGCTGGGAACCGGTGCGATCATGCTCTCAAGGGCCATCAGGAAAGCCGCGCCGAAGTATCCGGACCCCAGAAGGCACCAGATTGCAAAATTGGACACCAGGTTTGTAAGCATGCAATTCTCTCCTCATCATGCGGGCATCGTAGACCTGGAACATTAATTCAAAATGGAATTCGGCGCAAGCTGCCGGAACGTTCTCGAAGGCAAACATCTCCCGGAGGGGAAAGATTTGGATTTTGTGTTGACCGGGTGTTTCCCCGGGTAGTAACATTTCCGACAAAGCCGGCAACTAATACAAAGTTGCTGTCAAAGCGGTAATAAAAGCGCGGGGAAATGATTCCCCCGTACCCCCCGGGATTTCGGCCACACGCGCAGGCGCGTGAGGCCGATCACTCGGCGCTGAGGGCGACTGGCCACGCGGCGGCGTGTCGCCGCGGACAGATTCGCCGCTGCCTTAGGCGGCGGCAATGCAAGCCAGCGGCCCTGCCGGCGCTGCAGCGCGATAGTGAGCCGCGCAGCGGCGAAGGGGGTGTGGGGGTATGCTCCCCATGCTCTTTGGCATCTCTTCTTACTTACCTGAACGTAACTTCGGACAACAATGGAAGAAGACGAAATAATCCAATATCCCATCGAAGACTCGATCGACCTCCATACGTTCAGGCCAAACGAAGTGAAAGAGCTTCTCTACGACTACCTGGAAGCGGCTCGTGACAAGGGATTCAAGGAGGTCAGAATAATCCACGGGAAGGGCGCGGGGGTCTTGCGGCAGACAGTCCACGGGGTCCTGAAGAGCCATCCGCTCGTCGTTTCGTTCAGGCAGGCCGGCGCAGAGTCCGGCGGCTGGGGCGCAACGATTGCCGTGCTGAGAAAGGTCCGGGGTTCAGGTTGACTTTCCGACGCCGGCCCCCTTACACGAAGTTGCTGTCAAAGCGGTAATAAAGGCGCGGGGAAATGATTCCCCCGTACCCCCCGGGGATTTCGGCCACACGCGCAGGCGCGTGAGGCCGAGCACTCGGCGCTGGGGGCGACTGGCCACGCGGCGGCGTGTCGCCGCGGACAGATTCGCCGCTGCCTTAGGCGGCGGCAATGCAGGCCAGCGTCCCTGGCGCCGCAGCGCGATAGTGAGCCGCGCAGCGGCGAAGGGGGTGTGGGGGGTATGCTCCCCACGCTCTTTGGCATGTCTTCTTGCTTATCTGAACGTAACTTCGTATTAAATCTCAATGTGTCCCCTGTGCGCCTTTGCCATAGCTTCCGAGGAATTTGAAAAACTCGGTCTTTCCTGTCAGTTCAGCCAGGATATGGCTACGGCCCTCATCGGTGACGTCGGTTTCCAAATCCACGTAGAACATATATTCCCAGGGCCTGCTGTGGATCGGCCTCGACTCCAGCTTGACGATGTTTATATCGTTTCGCGCAAAAATCCCCAGAGTCTCGAACAAAGCTCCCGGCCTGTCGCTTACCGAGTAAATGAGAGAGGATTTATTCCGGGGACCCGGAAGAGACTCATTCCTCGAGATAACCACAAAGCGGGTGAAATTGCGCGGATTGGTCTCGATGCCCTCCTTTAGGACCCCCATCCCGCAAATCTGGTCGTCGAACTCTTCGCCTGCGATGGCGCCCTCTTTGGGATCCAAGCTTTCTTTCACCCTCAGCACAGCCGTGGCGGTATCTCTACATGCCACCAGGTCCCAGCCGGGGTTCTTCTCCAGATACTCCCTGCACTGCTCGAAAGCCTGGGGATGGGAATAAATTCTTTCCAAACCCCTGATATCCGCGTCCGGGCATCCCAAGAGATTCTGCTTGATCCTCAGGGTCAACTCGCCAACGATCTTGAGGTCATATTCAAGCAGCAGGTCATAGTTTTCGTGAATGCTGCCCGTTAAGCTGTTTTCGACGGGAACGACGCCGAAGGCCGCCTGCTCGCTGTCCACCAGGTCGAAGACCTCTCTAAACGAGGAACTGTTCCTGAAGGGGACCTCGTTTCCGAAAAACTGCATGCATGCTTTATGGGAAAAAGAACCTGGCGCCCCGTTGTAGGCAACTATTGCAGGCGCTCTGCCCTCAGCCCGGCGCGGTCTCATGATGGCGGCTTTGTCAAGGTAGGCGTAATCGAGCTGTTTTCCCACAACCGGCGCAATAGCGTAGAGGTCTCTCATGAGCTGCTCGAACTGCTCCGGGTAGAGGCTCTGGGGCCCGTCCGAGAGGGCTTTTTCGGGGTTGGTGTGCACTTCCATTATCAGACCGTCGGCGCCTGCGGCTATGGATGCGCGAGCCATGGGACTGACTTTATCCCTGATTCCCGTGGCATGGCTCGGATCCACTATGATCGGCAGGTGGGTAAGCTCCTTTATCACCGGGACGGCGGTAAGGTCCAGGGTGTTTCGGGTGTGGCGCTCGAATGTGCGAATCCCGCGCTCGCACAGGATCACCTGGTCGTTTCCTTCCGAGAGAATATATTCGGCCGACATGAGCCATTCTTCGATAGTCGCCGACAGCCCGCGTTTGAGGAGCACCGGTTTGCCGATCCTGCCAACCGACTTCAGCAGTTCGAAATTTTGCATGTTTCGAGCCCCGACCTGGACGACATCGACGTATTTCATCATCAGGTCGGCCTGGCTCGGAGAGGTCAT
>DASPQK010000292.1:0-21905 GCA_035624985.1 Syntrophobacteraceae bacterium
GAACAACCTGACGAAATCAACGATATCTTCGTCCTTCAAAAGCAAATGAAGATGATCGGGCATTATGCACCATGAAAAAAGAACCGTTTGCCGTGCCTGGACCATTTCAGGAAAGAGTCGCGTGGCGGCGCCTGCAAGTTCAGGGTACAGGCGAAACCATGGATACCTTTGGAAAGTCCCAATTGTTATGGTGAATGCATAACCCTGTTGGTAGACATCCAGTGAAAGTCGTATCCATTTGCGTGTCGATAAAGCCCTCATCAGGCAGGCCTCTTTAGCGCGGGGATAAACCGGGCGGGGGTAAACCCCATAAGCGCTCAAATAAGCGCGTAAGTTATTGAATTTACCGATGGCACGATTAGGATTTTCGTCACCCCGGCGGAAGCCGGGGTCCAGTGCATTACTTATTGATTTTACAGTAAAAAAACAAAAATCTGGATTCCGGCTTTCGCCGGAATGACGATCCTTTTCCTTGTACTGCCTCATGCTTATTTGAGCGCTTATGGGGGTAAACCCCTGCACCTCAACCCTACGGCTGTCATCCCGCGTGAGGTTTTAAGTTAGCGCTTATGCCGTTCACTCCCCCGCTCGCGCGGCGCACGGGAACGCGGGATCACCCCTTCGAGACTCCTGCGTCCTCAAAAGTGAGCACTTCCCTGAAAACCCTTACCGCACCTTCGATTACAGCCATCGCCAGGGCTGCGCCGGTGCCCTCTCCAAGGCGCATCCTCAGATCGAGCATAGGCTCCAGTCCGAGGTATTCCAGCATGCTGCGATGCCCGGCCTCCTGCGAGCAATGCCCGGCAAACACGTAATCCACCGCGGCGGGACACAGTGAGTGAGCCACCAACGCTCCGGCCGTGGAGATGAACCCATCGATCACAACCGGACGTCTATTGAATGCTCCGGCCAAAACGCAACCTGCGATGCCCCCGATTTCAAACCCTCCCACTTTGGCCAAAGCATCGAGACCGTCTTCGGGATTCGGGCGGTTAACCTCAATAGCCTTCCGGACTACCTCGATTTTCTTTTTCAGTCCATCCTCATCGATCCCAGTGCCGCGGCCGACCATGCGGTCCACGGGCGTTGCGGTCAGCACGGCGCCAAGGGCGGCTGAGGGCGTAGTGTTGCCGATTCCCATATCGCCTGTGCCAAGCAGCCCCACCCCTGAGGAAAACAGTTCCGAGGCCAGCTTGAATCCGGTCAGGACCGACTGTTCAGCTTGAGCGTGAGTCATGGCCGGTCCGCGGGCTATATTCCGGGTGCCCCGGTCCACTTTGCACACATGAAACCGGTGCCTGCACTCTGAATCGGCCGGTGCGACGTCCGGGATAATCCCCATGTCCACCACAGCAACTTCAGCTCCAACCTGGCGCGCTAAAACGTTGATGCCGGCGCCGCCTCTCAAAAAATTCTTCACCATTTCGCCGGTCACTTCCTGCGGAAATGCGCTCACCCCGTCGGAGACGACCCCGTGGTCTCCGGCCATGACAAGGAAGGCTTTCGAGGACACGTCCGGCTCCAGGGTTCCCAGAATACCGCAGATGTGTTCCGCGATATCATGCAGACGCCCCAGGGCACGCGGGGGCAGCGCAAGACGTGAGGTATGCTCGCGGGCTTTCTCCACCCATTGGTTTCCGACCGGTCGAATCTGTTTTACGATTTCCTCAAGCTTCATTACCGTTATTCCTTTCGTGATATTTCAAGCATTCTAGCCAGTGAAGGGGTGAGGTCATCGAGTGAAAAGACTTCGATAGATACCCCGCCGCCATATCCTTCAAGACTACTACGGATAACTCCCCATTGTGCAGGCGCAATAAGATCCAGCCCCAGGTGATCTTTTCCGTTGTCCACTCCGTGCAGATGGACCATCGAGCTTTTCTTAAGAAACGAACCCATCTGCTCGGCCACGTCATGCCCGTAACGAAGCAGATGCCCGACGTCGAGGCAAAAGGACATGTCAAAGGCTTCCACAAAGGGCGAGATGCGCTGCAGAGGATATTCGAGGTTTTCGACAGCCACCCGGCGCAGATCGAGCCCCTTCATTCGCATAGTCTCGATGGACTCGCGCACACGGTTCCCCCATGCCGATTTATCGGGTTCCACCGTCCCATCGGCCCTCCTGCTGTCAAGGTGCAAAATATAGCAAGTGGGAGTGAGGGGTTGGGTCCTCCGGTAAAAACGGACAGCCGTGTCGCAAAACCGCCTTCGCAAAGCAGCATCGGGGTCTCCAAAGAAAAGGTCTGCGGGCAGGTGCACGTTATAAGTCAGGTCCAAATCCGAAGCAAGACGCGCCATCTCGCGAATTTCGCCCAAAGTGGGCAGGTTGCTTTCCCGACCGCTTTCGAAAAGAACCAGTTCAATCTCATCGAAGTAGTTCGCCAGGAAGCTGATATTGGGAAGGATTTCCGCTGGAAGGATGTAGGAGGTGGTGGCGATACGGAAAGGAAATCGCCGTTTGGCACGGAGTTCGGATGCCGGGTATGAGGTATCGGATAAGGGGTGTCGGGTGTCTGAGGTCATGGAGGTTTTTAAATCCCTCACTTTTCGGGAACATTTATTAAAGAAGGTTTTACAAACGTATTGCGAAGTTCATCCTCAAGACCCGCAGCCAGTCCCCGGGTCCAGTTCGCATCAGGAGGCGCATCGAGCTTTCCCGCCAGGCCGAGCAGCTTTCCAAAGGTTTCAACCAGCCAATCGTTTGCCTCACAATATTGCTCGTCGCGGGCGGACTCATGGGCCCAGTGAACAGGCGAGGACGGTCTTCCCATTTCCCTAAGTATTAAATGACAGAGTCTTTTCGAAAGGCCGGCCAGCCATCCGACCCTGAAATCCCGGTAGCACAGCAGACCTTCGAACCCGAACAGGCCCTGAGGCAGCAGCAGGTTCCGTTCAAGAGCGGCCTGGTAACCTGGGGTCCCTTTGAACGCAATATACTCATGGCACAGAAGGTTGGCGGTCCTTGAGAGGCGGTCGAGCAGCATGTTGCGCTCGAGAAATTTCATGTTCCGGCGAATGTCATCCAGTGTGCTGGCCGCATCGAACATGATAAAGCCGATCTCCGGCTCCAGCCCGGCATCGCGCACGGTTGCAACGGCCCTTTCGTTGGAAGCTGTGCTGATATGTTTGCCAAGCCTTCTTAGAATATCCGGGTTGCCGCTTTCGATGCCTAGAAGCAGTCTGGTGAGCCCGGCTCTGGAGAATTCCCGCATGAGGGCGGGAGTCACATCGTTTGCCCTGGTCTCCATACCGAAGGTGATCCCAAACTCAGCCAACCGGCGCGCGAGATTGACAGCCCTTTGCCTGCCCGCCTTTCCAGGGCCGACGAAGTTGGGATCTACGAAGTAAAAGTCCTTTTTTCCCAGGCAAACGAGTTCACGAATCTCGGCGGCGACATTTTCGGGCGAGCGCCCCCGCCATACGGCCCTGTCCCGGTCAAACGCAGGGACAAGACAAAAGGAGCAGCGATTGTAGCATCCCCGGCTCGCCAGCACACTTACGGTTTGGTCGGATTCAATTGAGGGCCTCAGTGGAAAAGCAAACCTGTCTAGCGAATCGCTCTCCATCCGCATGCCGCCGAATGCAGCCTTCCCATCGAGCCTCAGGGCGACGCCTTCTATTCGGGCCACAGTTCCCGCTTCGATGCATCGAGCCAGGTCCACAAGGGTTTCTTCCGGTTCCCCAACCACCACAAAATCAACTGCTGTGAAAAGATCGAGGATTTCTTTCCATACCAGCCCCGGGAAAAAGCCGTAGAGACAAATCGGCGCATCGAACCCGCTGGTGCGCAGATCGGACAACATCCGGAAAAGCACCCCGGTCTCCTCCCAGAAATAGACTGCATGAACGGCCAATAAATCAGGGGAGGGGTTATCCGCCAGGTATTGCACGGCCTGTCCGAACGTCAGGCGCGCTGCATCGACAATTTCCACTTCGATGCCCGCGCGGCGCAGGGCAGCCCCGGCATAGCCGGTCATGAGGCATGACCACAGAGGCGTATTGGCAATGTCGTTAAAGTGAGCTTCCGAAGCCGTTCGAGGATGTTCAAAAAGCATTACGCGCATGATCAGCTTTTATTTTTTTCTGTTCACTGCTCACTGTTCACTGCAGCCAAGGCCCCCTGGCTCAAACAAAATGCAGTCAATTCATGCCGGAGGGCATCCCAGGGCGGCGGGTTGAAATAAGTCGGGTAGAGCAGGTCCTGTGCCGGATCGATGAGGCGGTCACGCAGAATTTTTTCCGTAAGGGGCGTACCCGGATACAATCTAAGATTATTGATGACCACTGCGCCGAGATTACCTTTTGAAGCATGAAGCGAAAAGAGCCTCTCGAGCAGTTCGTAGGCCTGATCGACCGACGACCGGCTCTCACCGGGCAGATTTACCAGGAAGTGGTAAACGGTCAGGACACCGCTTTGAGCGGCAAGACGCGCCGCATGGAGTACCTGCTCCCTGGTGAGGTTTTTTTCGAGCAGTCTGAGTGCGCAGTCGCTGGCCCCATCGGCGGAAAAGTAAACGGTAATGAGGCCTGCCTGCATATAGAGATCGAGTTCATTTTCCGAAAGTGTGTCCTCGCGGAAAAACCCCGTCCACCCAATTTCCAGTCTGCGCCTTAGGATTTCCTTGCAAACGGCCTTTAGATGGTCTTCGGGCTGGTTGACTACGGCATCGGTAAAATGGACGTTGCGAACGCCGAAATCGTGCTGAAGTATTTCGAGTTCATTGACTATGCGTTCGGGGGTTCGAAGACGCAGACGGCTCCCCTGGAGCACCGGATAAAGGCAGTAGCTGCACTTGTTGGGGCAGCCCCGCTTGGTTTCGACGCCCATGAACGCTACATACCGGTTTCGGTCCTTATATCCGGCAGGATCGAACGCGGCCCAGTCGGGCAGCGGCATGGAGTCCAGGTCAGGACAACAGAGAATTTCGGGATCGTTTGCCCTCACTTCACCCCCGTTTCTCCACAAAGTCCCCGGGAACGCGCCGGGAGTATGAAGGTTTTCAAGCAGCAGTGCAAACACGGCTTCGGCTTCGCCTGATAAGGCGATGTCAACTTCGGGGACCTCCTCCATCAGGCGGCGGGCAAAGAGCGTAAAGGCCGACCCGCCGAGCACTACGGCAGCTTCGGGGGCGTGCTGTCTGACGAGGGTTCCGAGGGTCTTGAGATGGGGCACGAAAGAGACGAGATTTCCCGCCAGCGGGTCGAGGTTGCGAAAGGAAATACCGACCACAGCGGGTCTGAACGCATCCAGAGTGCGCACCAGGTCCGGCCAGGGGTAGGGCGCGAGATTAAGGTCCAGGCCCCTGACCTCGTGCTCCCTGCCGATCGATGCCGCCAGCCCGGCAAGGCCGAGAGGGAAAACTTTTTCGCCGCAATCATGGGTAGAGACTGCCTGAACCAACAGAACCCGCAATTTGTTCCTCCCCATTCTCCTAATTGGTGATTGCATCAAAAAGCACCAGTCCCACGTACTTTACATATCCCTGTCGATGTGAAAGCGGGTTCAGAGAAAGACCGGCGTTACGCGCAGTCCGATAGACATCCACGCCGCAGGCCTCCAGGGAGGAGCGCGCCTTTTCCGGAAAACGGCAGCGTCCGTCCTCAGGACATGAGAGGCAAACCGGACAAGGGCCTGCCCCGAAGGCCAGCGCTTCGGGATAACCAGCCAGGAAGAGGGCTTTTTCGACAGCCAGGAGCCGTTGATGAAACAACCGGGACGGTGGAGCGCCCTGAACCAGCAGAGCGTGGCGATACCTAGATATAAGGGCGCCCATTTCTTCCTCGTCGGGGGAGGCGGGCGGACATGAAAGCGAGCGGCCATAGTTGGGACAGCCGAACCGGCATTTCAGACGCACCCAGGGTTCGATGGCAATCCGTGAGGCATCCATGATGCGCGCAAAGGAAAACCCTGACAACTTTGCCTGAGCCGCCAGCATCTCGGGACGAGCAACCTCCCGGTTGTTATCCGGACCCCCGGGTTTTGCCAGGAAGAGCGAGGTGTCGCTTCGAAGGTGAAAGAACCGAACGTCTTTGAGCCCGGCGCCGTTCAGCATCCCGACCATTTCTTCGAGTTTGTAAACTCGTCCGTTATAAGTGTTTATAAGCATGTGGAGGTCATAGAGCGCCCCTTTCACCGGATCGGCTTCGTGCGTGTCGGCAAGGTAGTCATGCACTACGAGCGTGCCTCCGGGAGAAAGGCAGGCCGCGAAGCGCTTCAGCATTTCCTTTGCCTCCAGGGGGCCGTAGGCATGAAGGACGTTGGAAAGCAGGACCAGGTCGAACTCCCCTGCCCCGAGGCATGGCCTCAGGATGGAACCGGCAACCGTTTCAATACCTTCCCATGATTGAGGGTCCGGATAGAGTTTTCGCGCCGCCCAAATGGCATCGGGAAGCTCCAGGAGCACCGCGCGAAGGCCGGGCCACAGTCTTTGCAAAGCACGGCACCAGGCCCCGGCCCCGCCGCCTGCATCGAGCAGCCGGCGCGGCGGCGAGCCGCAGGCGCCGGGATGCGCAGCCCGCCCGCCCGGCCCTTCGGAATCGCTGCGGGCAGGGCCAAGCATCGCCTCCAGGTATTCGAGGGATTCGTCCGATTTGAGCCGAGCCTGGAGGTCCATTGCTCTAACGTATGCCAGAGTCCGCTCCCTGTACCGTTCCAAAGGCTCATCTGCGGGTCGATCGTTGGCGCGGACCCCGCCTTTTATTCTAGGTCCAAGCCTTTGCCAGTGAGGACTCAGGTAGCGCCGGTACAGGAGGAAATCCCGCAAACAGGGGCTGCTTGCCTGCGTAAGCCAGCGAGAAGCCAGAGGTCCGTTGGAATAGGCTCCCTCGTGCTCGACGACCAGTCCCAGCGCAGCCAGCGCGCCAAGAAACCGCGACAGCCCGTCGGCATCGTACCCGGTTTTTGCTGCAAGCCGATCAACCGTCAGGGGCGAGTCCGCAAGGAGTCCGAAGATGTTCAATTCCAAAGAGGTAAAGAACGCCTCGGAATACCAGTATGCCGTGGCAAGGTCCTCCAGCCGCTGGAAGTTTTCACTGGCGATATCGGTGTGCCGGTGAGGCAGTTTCATGTCAGGCTACCGTTTTTTCGTTCCCTCGAGGAGAGGTGCGAAAAGGTCATAGGAACCCTTGTTGGCGCAGAAATCCCCGCACATGGTGCATACCTTGCTGTCATGAGGGGAGCGGCTGTCACGGATCGCCCTGGCCTTATCGGGAAATAATCCGTGCCTGAACTGTGCTTCCCAGTCAAGGTCCCTGCGCGCCTTGCTCATGGCCATATCCCTGGCCCTCATCCGGTCGGGATACTTGGCTGTATCACCGATATAGGCCCCGAGCCGGGCTACCCGCACACCTTCCGCCACATCTTCTTCGTTTGGCAGAGCAAGGTGTTCGGCGGGGGTTATATAGCAGATCAAGTCCGCTCCGTAGCGCGCGCTGCATGCGGCCCCAATGGCGGCGGCCACATGATCGTAGCCGGCCATCACATCGGTTGGAATCGGCCCAAGCATGTAGTAGGGCGCGCTGTTGCTCATTTTTTTCTGCAAAATGATATTTGCTTCGATTTCGTCGACCGGCACATGTCCCGGACCTTCCACCATCATCTGACAGCCCATATTGCGGCCGATCTCAGCCAGTTCGCAATTGATGACAAGCTCCTGCACCATGGCCCGGTCGAATGAATCCCAGATTGCTCCGGACCTCAGCCCGTTTCCGAGGGAGAGGACCACGTCATACTTTTTCAGGACGTCCACCACACGGTCAAAGCTGGCGTAGAGGGGATTTTCACGTCCATTTTTTTTCATCCAGGCCACCATGGAAGTACCGCCTTTACTGACCAGTCCGCCATAGCGATATCCCTGCCGCTCCAGCCGTTCAATCGTGTAAAGGTTGATCCCGCAGTGGATTGCCATAAACGAGATGCCGTCCGCGCACTGTTGCTCGATCAGATCGAAAAGCAATTCTTCGTCGAGTTTATTTGGGTCTCCGTAACGGCGCGCGGCTTCACAGAAGGCCTGGTAAAGAGGCACATTTCCAACTGGAAGAGTGACTGAAGCCAGGACTTCACGGCGAATTTCATCGAGGTCCCCCCCAACGGAAAGCTCCATGAGCGTATCTGCCCCGGCGGCCTCGGCAGCCCGGGCTTTTCGCACTTCGGCCTCGACATCCACAATGTCGGTAGATGTGCCGATGCTGGCATTGACCTTGGAGCGAAGTCCCATTCCGATGCCAACGATGCGGCCCGGACGGTTCGAATTGAGCGGAATCACGATCCGGCCCTCTGCGACTCTTTGGCGAATTAATTCCGGCTCGAGCCCTTCCTGAGAAGCGACCTCGCGCATAACTTCAGTGAGGGTCCCCTTCGTTGCCAGTTCGACTTGCGTAGCCATAGTTTGTCTCCCAGCTTGATTTGAAAATTGAGAAATTGAGGGAATTATCGAGATAAGGGGTTTTAATACCAAGCTGCGTTCAAGATTGGGCGGGGATAAACCCCGCCGCTACGTAGGGGAGGGGGAGCGCAGCGCTGTACGCCCTCCCGAAGGCAACGATATGAACGCAACCTGGTATAAAATCTTTAAATCCCCCAGTTTGGAATTCCTCAATTCGCCTCTAATTTCGTTTCGCGCGGGGGACAAAAAAACCCCCAGCGCACAGCATTCCAGCGCCGGGGGATTTGCCATCTCCCCAGGAGCACTCCGAATGTTAGGTCTTCTGACTCTCGGATCGTCCTACAAGCAGCGCCTTCCCGTCCGACAGGCTTAGGTGGACAGTGGCTTCATGCGGCGTTCGTCCCCGATCACAGCGGCGGGTCCGTACCGGAATTTCACCGGTTTCCCTTTTATGGCCGACAGGGCCAGCACTCGGATGCCAAACCTGCTTTTGGCATGCTTATATGAGAATCTCCGTATCTTGTCAAGAGGACATAAGTTCCACAAGGAAGTGAGGCTTCCCGCGTTCATAGACTAGTGGATTTGGCTCCCGGGCCAGTTTTTCACAAGGTTATATGCGTTCACGCTGCCGAGCCCGGTGGCAAAGTCCCAGCCATGGGTCGTGGGATACGCCGGCCCGTAAGACCCATTGGACAGCGACAGCACGCCGTAGGCGCCGCTCGGCTGGTAGCAGTTGAAGGCCCCTGTCGTTGCCCCGCCGCCTGTAATCGGGCTGCAGGGGATGACGTTGTCGCCCAGGGTTACGTCGTGGAAGACGCAGTTAGAGCCGACCCTGTTGCCAAGTGTTGAGCTGCATTCGGCGCCGCCGCCAAATTCATATTCGAGCGCGGCGAGTGAGTAATACACGAAATTCGGGTTACCCTGCCGCTGTCCGGTTGCCTGATTGATCAGCGCCTGGATGGCGGCCATGATGGGTGAAGCGAAGGACGTTCCGCCGGCTCCGGTCCAATTCATGGGAGGACCGATGCACTGGGCGCCATAGCTGTAGGATGGATTGGAATAACAGACGACGTAGTAATGATTCCAAACCCCATTGGCTGCAAAGAGCGAAACGTCCGGGAGATCGCGAACGCCGTCTTGTGGATTGCCCTCAACGAGGTGTTGATATGAGGGTTTGGGGTATCCCAGGCAAGTTCCGCTCACCACCCCGTAAACGCCGCCCGAATTTTCCCAGAAAACGCTCGGATTTCCGGAGGCGCAGCCGCTGGGACCACCGCTGCCCGCAACGGTATTAAGATAGGCTGCGCCTGTTTTGGAGTTACAAAAACCGTCTGCACCGTAAGCAGCGGCATAGCCTAAGGATTTGGAAATGAGCGCGCTCGCGCAGGAGTCGTTCCAGGGAATTTCCGGAACATAGGACAATGCGGAGTTGAAGTAGGCGCCGTTGGATCGACTCCAGTAAGCTGCGGTCTCTTTGAGGTAGGTGTCGGCGAAATCGGTTCCTCCCATGGCGACATTTTGAGGCGTGGAAGCCATTCCATTGACGCTGATGCCGCTTACCGCAGTGTTGGTCACATCGAAATCAGTGGCGTCCGCGCCTGAATCGCCTGCTGCTACAAAGACGGAAACGCCCTGGAGGACCGCCGTTTCGTAAAGCTTGTTGACGTAAGCGTTGCCGCTGGCCCCCTGGTTGGTTTCAGAATTTACATAGCTGATGCTGACGATCGCCGGGGGCGTTCCGTGGCCGGTCAGGAGGTTTTGCAGGGCGATATAACCACCGAAGTTTGTGTTCGTATTAGCACACGAGGCATTGACGATCGCCGCGTTCGGGGCCGTCGCGCCGGCCCACTCCACATCGATCTCCGCCTCAAAATCGTCTCCGTCGCTGTTGACGCCGGGGTCCTTGCAGGTCCCGCCATTGCGCGGACTGCCTGAGGGCTGCGGATGGATTTGCGTGAAGGAGCCGTGCGGGAACCTTTGCGCTAACCCGAAGGTCGTGCGGAACGCATTCCAATCCGCCTTGTTAAAGATATCGCTATCCTCGACGACCACTATGGTCTGGCCCTGCCCCGATATGCCTGCCGTATAAATCGGGTTCAGGTTGTAAATTGTCCACAGATCGCCGGGCACAAGCGCAAGATACGGAACGTCGTCATAGGTGAAAGTGTACTGGGCGCGCGGACGGATCGCGGTGTGCGGCCGGAAGTCATTCATCGACACGACGCCATGAATGACGGGGGCAAGCGCCGCAGGTATCCTGGGGTCGCCGGCGTTCGCGATATGGGGCTTGCCGTTCACAACGAGGTTATGAATCTCGGTGTGAAAAGCCTTGCGAACCGAGCCGGCGGGACCGGAGAAGTCAATGACGCCATTGGCTCTGTAGACGACATTGACCGTGAAGCCATGACCCTCGAGCCACCTGGAGACCATCCCGGCGTCCTGTTCGGTCGGGCCGAACCGCTCCGCGATCCGGTCCGCAGTGAGCCACTGGTGGTATTGGGCCGATCGCGGGTCATGAAGCTGCTCGATCAGGTTATCCACCATCTGCTGGCGCTCCGGGGAACGCTTCAGCAACAGGTACATGTGATCCAGTTGAAGGCTGTCCGAGACGGCGCCGCGATCATTGGCCGACCGGACTGCCGGATGCGTGTTGCCCTTGAGTGTGACGAGCTTCGATTCGTCGATGCTTTGCGTAATGAGAGGGGGGTTCTGCGCGCCGGTTTGCGTAAAAGGGGGGATAACGGTAACGGGCGTACCGCCTTGTGTTTGGGCTGCCGCCGGAATGCGGAGCGTGGCGGCCAGGGCCGCGACTGCCGCGACGGCGAGGGCCGACGAGGAGATGCAGCGCCAGTTGGCTCTGGTTTTCATTGTTTACTCCTTTTGCTAATATGTGAGCACGCGTTGGCAAACTCGTCAGCGCAAGATTTGGTCCTTTGGCGAAGAGCCGTCAGACAGCCCGACAGCGTTGACTGATACGGAGTTGCGTTCAAGATTGGGCGGGGGTAAACCCCGCCGCTACAAGGGGGAGGGGGAGCGCAGCGCTGTATGCCCTCCCGGTCACATCCATCTTGAACGCAACTTGGTATGAATCGCTCCGGGCTTCCTTCCGCCGACGTTGGGGGCGTATTATATTGACCTGGACCGACGATCGCAACACCTATCACCAAAAATGTGACAATTTGCTCGCACATCTTCACCAAACAAAACAAATTCGTCCGGAATACAGCCGACAGATCCCCAAAGGGCCGAATTTGCGATGAAATATCCTATTTAGCGTATTTGCGTTTTAGAACCCGTGCAAGTTTTTCCTGTAGTTTCAGGTCGTCAGGCTTGATTTTGATGGCCATCTCATAATAGTAGATGGAATCGGAAAATTCCTTGATCTCCTCATAAAGTTCGGCCAGAGAAATCATGGACTCAACATGAGACGGATTTATAGACATGCATCGTTTCAGACATCCTATTGCATCATAGGGACGCCCCTGTTCAATGTAATATCGTGAAAACAATGAATAAAAAATTGCTTCTTCAGGAAAGCGATTTATAGCATCTTGGATCCAGGCATGTGCATAATTATAGGCCTTCTCAGTGAGCAATATATCTATAACTTCTTCAAAGCCATGCACATTCTCTGCGTACTCTTCCTTTAGCTTCTCTAACAATTCGCCTGCTGCATCCCCTTGACCCAGACATATGTAACAACGCACGAGACCTAAAAGAAACCTTGGACTTTCCGGTTCCAAAAGCAATCCCTGTTGAAACATTCGTTCTGCCATGGAAAGTGCTTTATCGCCATTCAAGTCCCCGAGGAATGAGAGGTCGAGATCCTTTACGGCATCGATTTGGCCGCTCCCGGACAAATAGCGTTTTTGGAGGTCTAAGAAAATACCGCCTGTCTTGTACAGGATGTCGGCATCCTTGAGTTTTTGCAGAAGAGTGATAAGACGCTCCAAAACCTGACTAAGTAATCCTTCCTCTAAGAAGAAATCAGCTACTTTCAGGTGCACATCGACATTCGCATGAGAAATTTGCAGAAGTTGTTCATAAATTTTCCGGGCCTGGGACGGCATGTTCATATCCGTAAACCTTTGGGCCATATTTCCCAGACTGAGCGCCATCTCCTCCATCGCTCGGCTGTAGGGGACGAAGTTGGCGCGCACCTCCCCGATAAGCCGGATTATTTCGTCTTCTTCATTGCATCTTTGCAGGAGTTCAAGCAGGGCCTTGATGCTGCCGGTGTGAAACGTATTCAGGGACACAGACGTTTGATAACACTTCAGCGCTTTCTCCATCGCATCTCTTTTGTTGTACATGTTTCCGTAATGGAAAAAGACTTCCGCAAGCTGAACGTGGATGTCAAGTTTAGTGTCTGCGGATTTTGCCAGTTCCAGCGCCTTTTTTAAATGGGATTCAGCGTCCTTCCACTGTTCGGTTAAGCTGTACGCGGCGCCGAGCCCCAGATGCGCGTCAAACAGTGATTTACCAAAGACAATAAGTTCCATGTAAAGTTCTATAGCGGCCTCAAACTGTTCGGTCTTTATCAGTTCCTTTGCATAATCGAGCTTATTCTTTACAGACTCGGCGCCCGTGTGTTTCTGCAAAATTTTCAAGGCAGCGTTCTCGACGGATTTCCTGCTTAAAGGAGTCACAATCACTTCATCCACACCTTTGGCCAGAATCCGCATTATATTTTTTATCTCGCCATCGGCGGTAATGGCGATCAAGGGGATGTCCGAAGTAGCATCGAGGCTCTTGAGTTCATCGATGAGCTGTGTAGTTTCCGCCGCTTCTCCCACGTGAGTTACGAAAATAAGATCGAACCGCTTGGACACGAGTTGCTCAATGGCTTCCTTGAGTTGCACCACATCTACCATGTCTTTCAAACCGCACCACCGAAGAATAGACATGAACGACTTCAGTTTCTCGGTATCTTTGTGAAATACCAAAGCAGTGAATGGCGAGAGGTCCACCAGTGGGCTGGCATTCACGACGGTTTTATCCGTTGGTGATGGAGAAGGTTCGGTGACTTGAAGACTCATTTTCTAAACCTTTAAAATCTGCCTGGGCCACAATTTCACTGTTTGGTCACAAGAAACTTATCGACCAGTTTGTCTGAAAATTTCTTTTTGATCACCAATTCGATCCTTCTGTTTTTCTCGCGATCAGGCGACTGGTTGCTGTAGCGCGGTCGATAGAAAGCGTAGCCGGCAGCCGCAAGGCGGGAGGGATCGAGTCCGCATTGAGACACCAGGAAGTTGACCACGTTGGTGGCGCGCATCACGGAGAGTTCCCAATTGGAAGCGAATCGTGCGGATGAGACGGGCAAATCATCCGTATGACCTTCCACCACGATATTGTTTTTCATGTTCTTCAAGATGAAAGCAATTTTTTGCAGGTGAGGCAACACCTCGGGTCGAATTTCAGCACGACCCCCGTCAAACATGGCCATGTCCTGAGCTATCAGGATTATGCCTTCGTCTTCATCGAGCAAAGTGAGTTTATCCTGAAGCCGATTTTCTTCGATGAACCGGCTCAATTCTTTAGTCAAAGCCGAAAGGGCCAGTTTTTCAGCATCCACCTCCTTTTTGAAGTTCTCTAACGGGGACGGGAGTTTTTTTGCCTCTTCCAGCCGTGCTTTCAGGTCTTCCAAAGACTCCGGGGGCGAAGGCGGCTTTGAGGTTGGAGGCGCCTGCGGGAAGGTGATCTTTCTGCCCAGCGCATCGCTAATCGAGGTCATGGCAACCTCGAACTTCCTTTTGTCAACAGTTGAAATGGCGAAAAGGAGAACAAAAAAGATCAACATAATAGACATCATGTCGCCATAAGTCGCCAGCCACTGCATGCCCTCTTCGCCTTCTCCTTCAGCGGAGCCGTTGGCCTCGGAGCCATTCAAGAGGAGATCCTCATCGGCATCCGGGTGACTGGCGCGAGCCTGATTATGGGACGCCGGCGCAGACAACGGCTTCGAGTCGTCGCCCTGTCCGGACTTGGCCTTAATGACCCTTGCAAGGATGGGAACCTCTTTCTCACAATTCAAGCACTTTATGGAAAGAAGATTCTGCGGCAGCTTGGACAGGTCCACAGAAAAACTGGCCCCACATTCGTAACAGTTGATGACCTTTTTATTATTCGGAACAATTTTGAGGCTCTTGGTCGCCATGCATGTTCTCTGGAAAAGTCAGACCCTGCCTGTCCGAGGCCTGAAATAATTTATTTCTTTTTGTCAATCCCGCCTAAAAGGATTTTTTCAACAATCGCCTGTCGCCTTCTGGGCGGCAGATAGGAATTGAGTGTTTCTTCCATTTCGCGCCCGGTCCGGCCGTCCCGGATGAGCAGTAAGCCTTCCTGAATCATGTGAATCAATGCCTGCTCCCGGGTCGAGTAGGCTTTAAGCTTTTCGGAGGCCGGAAGAAAAAGAACGAAAGCCAGGAGGCATCCATAAAGAGTGCAAACCAGGGCGACAGCCATGTTGGGGCCCAATGTCTCAGGGCTGACATCGCCTGCCATGCCGCGCAACATATTGATCATCCCGATTATGGTGCCGACCAGGCCAAGAGATGGAGCGATTCTGGACATGAAACCGAACAACTGTATCCCTTCCTGATGCCTGCTCCTGACGCCTTCCACCTCGATATTGAAGCGCTTGGAGATTCTTGAGGCGGGTGCATCCTGGACGAGAAGCTGTATCCCGGCCTTCAAATAGCGGCTCTTCTCATCTTTAGCCTCTTTTTCAAGGCTGAAAATGGTGTCCTTTGAGGCCTTCTGTCCTAATGCCACCAGTCGCGACACAGTCTGTTCGAACACACGTTGATGTTCTTCCCTGAAAAGTTGCATCACGAGCGCGAAAAAATTCAATACCCGCTCGAAGGGGTAACTAATCAGAGTAGCGGCAAGTGTGCCGCCCATAGTGATCATGACTGCCTCAAGATTCAGGAACACCCTCAGTCCCCCGCCCATGAAAATTGCAGTGAGAAGCAATCCGAATCCGGCGATTATTCCAATTCCGGTCGACATAACTTCCTCTCTTTCAGATGAGGCAAATAGTCTGCAAACAATGACAATCCAATATCCGGTTCAATTTCACCATGTTCCGGCCCGGAACACGGTCACGTGACAATTAAATCGGCAACGGCCATTAAATTCTTGACGAACAAATATCTTTTTTCGACAACAGAGAAGTGCAAGGTTGTCAGGATGGCCGGAAGGAGGTTTTTCCGGCCCTGCTCCAAGTTGGAGCAGTCGTCCAGAATCGATATTAATTCAGAAGCACAAAAACCGGACACTTTCCAAGTGAGTTAAGCCTAGCGCGCATCCCCCGCCAGGAGGGGGCCGGGCGTAAACTGACCCAGCTTAAAGTCCGGGCCTATAAGGAGCATTGGGAAAATGCCTCCAGCTTTGAACGCCCCGGGATTCAAAACAAGATATTGCAGGAGCAAGTTTTGGAGGGTCTTACGGTCTTTTTTCTCTATCAGCTTACGGATTTCTTTAAGGCCTATGCGTCCTCCGGAGGATAAAGAAAGACCTGCGTATTGCAGGTGAGAGGCGGTGCGGCCGGCAATGAGCTGTTTCGGGGCATTTCCGGGGTTGCGGCCCGCGACCCAATACCGGGCTTCGCAAGGTTTCCCATTCACCAAACAGCCTTCGGGGAAATACATCGTCCTTTGGGCACAGAACCACCTGGCGGTTCGCTCACAAGTAATCCGCTCCGCGGGGTCCGATTGCAAGGCGAGCATCCCCGTAAATTCTATTTCATCGCCTATGGATTCCCTGGTCATCTTTTCGGCTGAGAGCAACAATCTGGGGCCTCCTGCACCTTCAGTGTCGAAGATTTCCAGGCCTTCGATGACCAATCGCGATCCCAGGACGGAAATCTCGTCGTCTTTATTCCGGGAATCGGTGAGAACCGGGCCCATGAGCAGGCAAAGGTCCGAACCGTTGGCCCAGTCAAGAAAATCTGCTGCGGTCTTCGGCTTCGTAAAAACACGGGCGTTAGATACCACAACTTCCTTAAAAGAAGTGAAGATCGCGCCTCCATATTGCCGGTCCCTTGCGGTGACGGCCACGGCTTTTAAGGAGCATTTCCTGCCCGCGCTGTCCATGGTGCTGTATTCTATCTCGCGCAGGGACGGCAAAGGCCCCCGGGGCCCCCGGCTTGCGGCGGTCTGCCTCAGGCAGTTTGCGCCGAACCGGGGACCCAGATAGACGGCTGTAAGAAGGAGCCACACGGCTGCCATTGCGATTGGAATGCGCAGCAGCAACCCCGGCAGATATAATTTCCAGCCTTTCGCTCTCAGGAACGGCTGTGAAATGGCGCTTATGCGGAAAGACATGGAGCCTCCGGCGCTTCACGCGGCAGTTACTTAGCGACAAATCCCCACGCAGCAGTGCCGGCTATAAACTGCAACCCCTTCTCTTCGGAATTTTCCACGGCGAAGATCACAACGGCCAATGTTGTATTGGACTGGACGGTGCTTGGAATATTCAGAGAAACAGTCACAAGGGTCGATTCACTGTAGGGGGCCAGTTTTTGATTCACCGCAGTCGGTTTTGGGCCCACGATTGCAGCCCCTGTCCACGGATCGACCACCAGAGCCATCAACGAAGCGCAGGTAACGTCAAATGAATTTTCGTTGATCACGACTACTCCGAGATTCAACGTCGTTCCATGTGTACAGGATACTGGTCCTCCCACAACAATTTTGAGTTTATAACCCCCCGGTGCAAAATTCTGGGCGTGAAGGGACTGCGCAGCCAACAAAGCCGCGACGAAAACGAGAAACAATCCGAAGCCGATCTTCTTCATTACCTCTCCTTTTATAATTGGTGAATCGAAAGAGAAAAACGCAAACAAGATCATCTCACCGCATACGAGGCGGGACCTCGAAATAGTGGGGCGTCAGTATAGTTAGAACGGCCGTAAGGGTCAAAGGGTATTTTATCCTGAATAATGCATCAACTTCTGCGATATGCCTCCGAAGTGCATGTTGGGATCGGATTTTTTATGCCTGAGCCCCGGTGCGCGGCGCCTCAGCCACTCTGGTGCAGGATGTATCAAGATACTGAAAACCTTTTCGCCATATCTTTTTCTCATTTCTTGAACGGAGAGCAGGCAGTTATTTCCACCAGTACAATACCTGCTTAGATTGAATTTAACGAGTTGTCATCGCCCTGGCGAAGCGCACTGCCGTCAGGCCGAAGCCAGGCATTCATTCGGCGCGATTCACATAAAACAAGGAGAAAGAGATGTTTATGGAAGACTTGATGAATAGTTTGAACCACGCGGCCAGTTGCCGTTCGTCCCTCGATTCGAGTACGCCGCAGACCCGGGCCCGGGGGGGCCCCGTTCGACAAAAATCGGCCCGCGGGTTGAAGGTGCGGGCTGCTCTCCGGAACATGGCGGGCTTTACTCTTATCGAGCTCCTGGTGGTCGTCGCGATCATAGCGGTCCTGATAGGATTGCTCCTTCCCGCCGTGCAGTATGTTCGGAATACGGCGTCGGCAATTGTGACAAATGGAAACACCACTACCGATCAAAAAGATATCGCCAACAATCTCGTGGCATTCGCCGACGGCTCAGTAAAAAGCGCCCAGGCATTTATCCTGAGTCTGGGACCCGAAGCTGAGCAAAGTTCGCCAAATGTGAGCCTGAGTTCCCTGAAGTTTTTCTGCACCGCAGACACCACCCTCAAGCAATATCAGACCGAGGTTACGGGGCAGCTTGCGAATTCCCAACTTCCGGCAGTACAATTAGCCCTGCTGGCGGATGTCAACAACGCCATAGCCTATGAACTGCCGTATCTAGAGAACCTGGGCAATCTGCTTCGGAGCAAGGCTGGAGGCGGCCTGTGCGCCGTGGGCGCCGCAGGAGTTGTGAACCATTGATGGCATAAACAGATGCTTGTTGCGATAGATCCGGCTCCGGAGGATTTGAAAGGAAAAAAGATCGGATTTGCGGTTTGAAAGCGGCATTGGGTCAGGCCCAATGCCGCTAACTTAAGCAACTTATTGAATTCAGATCGCTTTTTGGTTTGTTCCGTCGGTGCAACCATGCGGCTGACAATACACGGCCTGGATAACATGACCGCAGAGCACTGAAACCAAAACGCTTATGCAAAGCGATGGGTTTCGCTCCGCTCACCCATCCTTCACGTTCAGTGCATAAGTACGCGAAAGAACGGCTTTTTTCCTTAAGTTAGCGGCGTTGGGTCAGGCCGGGCCGACCCGATGCCGAAAGTCCGGCTAACTTAGCAGTGAAGTGAGGTTTGCAGCAGCCAGAGGAAAAGTCAACGCGCATTCCAGCGGTGAGAGTTGAGCAACAGACTTGAGCAATTAAGAAAGCGGTTGTGAAAGAAGTTCGGATGGAACATAATCAAGACTCTTCTATCGAGATGTTTGGTAAACTCAATGCCCGCACGTCCGCTTGTCTGGCTCACGGTCTTCTTTATGCTCGGGATTTCGGCGGATCGGCTGTTTGGCGATAACCTGCCGGTCCAAACACACTGGCATGCGCTGGGGGCCCTTGTTCTGATCGCCGCTATGGCCGCCGGTCCATGGATACGCAGCCGTATCATAGACGGCTTCCCCCTTTCGTCCTTTGTCCTCCGTCCTCAGTTCTCGGTTTTTCGTAGTTTCGCCATCCCTGCCCTGCTTTACATACTTTTTGGCATGTGGGCGTCAAGGGCCGCCGCACCACAATTTCCCAGGGGCATCGAACCATATATCGACGGTCCGCCTGCGACTTTTATCGCCGAGGCAACGGGCTCGCCCGAATATTATCCGGACAAAATCCGAATTTCTCTCCGACTCCTGAGGGCAATAAACGACGAGAGGCAAACCATTCTGGATGCAGGAGCGCTTCTTAGCCTGCCCAGAAAAAATATCACAAGCCCGGGCGCATTTTTCCTTCCCGGCGACCGCTTCCTCTTTCGGACTTCTCTGAAGCGTTTCAGCAGCTTCAGAAATCCGGGCGGCTTCGATTACGCGCGTTATCAGGCCGAAAAAGGTCTCTACGCCCAGTGTTTTTTGAAGGACGAAGGGCTGCTGATAAAAATCGCGCCGCCGTCGGGGATTTCGCCTGGTTTGGTTTTCAATGCCATAAGGGGCCGCATCGATCTGTTCCGGCAAAAGACCCTCCTATGGGTTCAAAGATCGATCGACCCGGAGCCGGCGGCCTTTTATGCCGCGATGATACTTGGATATAAATTGCTCCTGGACAGGAATTGGCAGGACCATATCCATCAGACGGGCCTGAACCACCTGCTTTCGGTTTCGGGTCTGCACATCGGAATGGTGAGCATGTTCGTCTTCCACCTCCTTCGGCTCGCGGTTCGCCTTTTTTTTCCCTCAATCCTGAACCGAATAAGCGACAGGCAGATAGCGCTTTGGCCCGCTCTGGCGAGCGCCGTCCTCTACGCACTGCTGGCGGGATTTGGAGCGCCGACTGTCTGGAGGTCCATCCTGACTCTGGCGGTTTTTTTCGGCGCCGCGTTCATGTACCGCAAAGCCGACTCCCTGACTATCCTGGCCTTTGCTGCCCTGTTCATACTGATCCCGGCCCCCAACTGCCTCTGGCAAATACCTTTCCAACTGACGTTTGCATGCGTCCTTGCGATTATCGTTATCTATCCCCGATTTCACCCGATAAGACTCACCACGATATTTCCAGCGCTTAAACCCGACAGCGTGCCGGGCAGGATAATATCCCTGTTCGAAGACGCATTTTGGGTTTCGATTGCGATCAATATCATGCTGCTTCCCCTCATAATTTATTATTTCGATGGATTTGCGCTGGCGGGAATCGTCGCCAATATTTTTCTTGTGCCGTACATAGGCTTCGCAGTTCTGCCTCTGGGGCTTTTGAGCGTGCTCCTGTTCGCGTTCAGCCAAACCCTGGCGTTGCCTGTAATCCGCGTTGTGAATCTTTTGCTTTGGGGCTGTATGCGCACAATTGAATGGTTTGCCGGTTTTTCCTGGAGCTATTTTTGGACCGGCAGCTTTTCCCCCGCCTGGCTCCTTGTGGTTTACGCCTCCATGTGTATTGTCCTGGCCCCTTTTTCCCGCAAACGCAAGGTTGCCGGTCTTGGCGCCATTATTGTGCTCGCCTGCTGCGGTTTTGCGCTTGGCGCTCTTGGCGGCCACATCTCGAAGGATGTAACAGGCGCGGGCCCGTGGATCGAGTCCACAGGATCGACGCCAGACCACCCGCCCACCTTTGGCTCCTCCGGGGCGCGCTTTGGCGGCTCCGCCCGCGATGAACTTTTTACTGGGACACTCAGGGTGGATGTTATCGACGTCGGGCAGGGGACATCCACCCTGGTAAGGTTCCCCACTGGCGAGAAGATGCTCGTTGACGGCGGAGGCATTCCGGATGAATCATACGATATCGGCCGAAGGGTGGTCGCTCCGTTTCTCTGGCACGAGGGAATCCGCAGGCTCGACTACGTGGCCCTCTCCCACGATCACCCCGATCATGGGCTTGGACTTCGATTCATCCTTCGCAATTTCGACGTGGGTTGTTTCTGGACGAGTGGAATTACCGGGGAGGATGAGCACGGCGGGAGAATACCCGCCCACGTCGAGGAGGGCAGGAGCGTTCACAGCCACCTGGACGAAATCGCGTTGAAACGGAAGATACCTATTCGCACATTTCCGGATCTTTTCTCTGAGGCGCAAATCGGTCAGGCCACAGTGCGTCTGCTCCATCCAACACGCGATTTTCTTCAGCGCTGGTCCAAAAGGGACCTCAACCAAATCTCGCTCGTGTTCGAGATATGCTATGGCAGGACCAGGGTGATTCTGCCCGGCGATATTGGCGCACGGGAGGAACAATCGATCATTCCCATCCTTAAAGGAGGGTTTGAAACGTTTCTTGTTGCAGCTCACCACGGCAGCCGATATTCGAGCAGCGAAGAATTCCTGGATGCCCTCCAGCCCCGGGCCGTTGCCTGCAGCTGCGGCTACGACAACCAGTTCGGGTTTCCGGCGCAGGCAGTAATCGAGCGTTGCGCAAAACGGAATATCCCTATATACAGAACTGATATGAATGGAGCGGTGCATGCGTTATCGAACGGGCGGGAGTGGACAATAACCACAGAAAACGGACGGAAACAGCAATGCGGGCTTATTTTTCAGAGATCTTCACCATAGGTATGAGATAAACTTAAATTGACTTTGGGAGCTATGTTGATGACCCCTGTGGTTCTAAAGACCGGACCGTATCGATTCTAGTTTTATAGTCACGAACCAGATGAGCCGCCACATGTCCATGTTGACCGAGATGATCAATCCGCTAAATTCTGGTTGTCTCACGTAAGTCTGGCATACAATCTAGGCTTCAGTCCAAAAGAACTGAGAAAGATAGAAAGTATCACAAGCGAAAATCAACAGCAACTTCTGGAGGCTTGGCATGCCTACTTCCGAACCTAAAGCTGGCGAACGTGTAAAAGACGTCCATTTTTCGGAAGATACCATTAGCGTTGACCTGGTAGACGGACGGACAATCACTGCACCTCTGGCATGGTA
>DASPQK010000293.1:0-10174 GCA_035624985.1 Syntrophobacteraceae bacterium
CGAGTTGGTCACAATAAAACCGACACGAGGGAAGAGCCCACCAACATGCCATTCGATCTTACAGACAACCCTTCGGGGCTTATTCCATTTCTCCGCCTGGTAATGAAACTCGATCACCCCAACCTGTACGCCGCTCTTTGGGGGACGACCGGCGGGCCGCTTCAAGTTCAATCCTATGCGACTCTTGAGGCTGCTGTTGCTGGAAATCCGAATGAAGTAGGTGATGCGACGGCCTTCACAAAATTCATACAGGTCTGGCCCGGCAAAGGCTGCATCCCCCAGGAGCCGAAACTGCTTGAACCAAGACCGATAGCGCTCAACAAGAGGGGAGATAAGATCCAGGACACCTTGGGCTGAATGCGTGTTTCCGGGTCTCAGTCTCGCGCTCAAAAGATCACCTTTGTTGGTCAAGCAAAATAAGGGATAGTAGCAGAGCTGATCGAAATATCCATTGAAGGCTGCACCTTCTTGCTTTCCGTGAACAGGGTCTTCGGTGGAATGGACGTCGATGATGAGCCGCCGCTTGTTTCTGCGCCGAGGGAGGGTATCTGCGGACTGGGTGAGCGCCTTTTCGAGGGCGTTTAATCCCTGAGGTGTGACGAGAATCTTATTTTCGAACCGGCAGAGTGCGGACTGTCCGGCTCCGCTCTCATGCTCTTTGCCCAAGGCCAACCGGAGCGCGGGGTCTATCCTCAGGTGATCGGCGTCATTGCAATCCTCATAGCCCGCCGCAACTTGATAGACTCTTTGCCTCAGCAGTTCGAGTAGAGAGTGATCCGTATGGCGAGCCGATCTAGGGTCACCAATTTGCGAGGCGGCGGCATTTAGGATGTTAAAGCGCTGATCGATCTCCCTCATGATAAGAAAGCCCGTATCGGAAGTAATCTTTGCGCCCCGAAAATCAATACTGATGGAGCGGTCAAATTCCGGCTTGATAGCCCCTGCCCGTTTGTCACCGTTTTTCCCCTCCCCTCAGGAATTTGGCGCATAATATCAGATAGCTGGGGCAAACGCAGCATGATTTTCAGGTATGCTCACGCATAATTCAGGGTGAATGTCCGCTGTTTGGAAATTCCATTCTTCATGCCCAAACCCGTTTTCACCCGGGAAACCCCTCTCCTGGGTGCTGCCACTCGGCATCGTCCAGCCCCTTGTATTCCAACAGACTCTTTGCAATATGGCGGTCATTGTCATTTACCTCTTATAGTAGAATAGCTTTCAATGATTTAGCTGAGGTATCCATCTCAGCTAATTACAGCTCCAGTGCGCCTTCCTTTGATTGGTTTTTTCTGAATACTTCAACTTGTTCTCTTAGCGACGCATATCGGGGTACCCACGCCCGCGAGCATTTGCCCCAACTCCTGCGGATTGCGGCACACCATAAAATGCCATTTACCAAGCTTGCGCCAGTTATTAACAGCTGAAATCCACCGCTTGGCGGCCTGGTGTTTGGATTCAACGTCGATATGGAGCTGGCCCTTTATTTCCAGGATCAGAGTTGTCCCATTGGTCAGCTTTACCAGAAAATCAGGCTCATAGACATGCGGCTGGTCGTAAACTTCGTATGGAATATTGAATTCCAGCCGGTCATTTCGGGCGTAGCAGACCACATGGGGGGACGCCTCCAGGTGGAACATGGCTGCCTGTTCCCAGGTATTCGTGTCGCATGCGACGTAGTTTATATGGCTCTTTTGTGTCGCGACAACCGGCTTGACCGTCTTAAAGTGAACCGCCGCGGTTGAACATATCGGCCTGTAGCGGTTTAACCTGGGAAGAAGCGGCGCTTCCCCCTGTGTATCATCGGGCTGGATGGCGTCGAGCAGTAGTGAGACGATTCGTTCCGCATAGACCTGGAGGCCGATTTCACAGGGATCGATATTCTTCGGTCTGTCCACTCGGGTACGGATGTATTCCTTCACAACCCGAAGGACTTGAGGAAACAGGGCATGGCGCGATTGGCGGCGAAGACTTTCTTTTCCCGGACGCGCAGCTTCGGTCAGTTCATGCACTATCCCCCTGGCTATATCGAACTCAATAGCTTGAAGGTGCGTACTGGCGTAGTATTCTTCACGGTCCACCAGTTCCGTCCCGAACCCGCCGTAAGCGCTCACATTCCCGATCTGATATCCCACCTGCGGGCGAATAAAGGCCGCTATTGGCACATTGGATGGATCAATACGGGTTTTTTCCGTCTCGGCGACATCACACTTTATGATGTTCTTCATTAGGGCAACGGCGTAACCTTCGACGACCGGGAAACGAATTTCGAATGCTTTTCGCTCCGGGAGCGCCTTGACTTCATTTTTCGGACGGTCCTCCGGACCCGGTCCCCCTCCCGGCTGCTTGCCTTTAAACGGAATAAGTGAAAACGGCACTCCGAAGATATCGACATACTCCGCGCTGAGGAAGCCTGTCTCAGGATCAGGGGTATAGTCGAGTCTCCTAAGACCTCTTCCGACGACCTGTTCGCATAAAAGCTGGCTTCCGAACGCGCGCAATCCGAGAATATGCGTGACGTTGTTGGCGTCCCATCCCTCGCTCAGCATATTCACCGAGACAACGCATCGGACCCTCTCTCCAGGCTCTCCCACTTTGCCGATTGTCGCGACGGTTCGCCTCAGTTCCTCAGCCGCTTCCTTGCGGCTTGCGTTCGGGTTCTCGCTTTCGGCTTCGGCGAGAAGGTTGGAGTCGATCCGAAGCGTTACCTCCATGCCTTCGCGGTTCGCCAAAAGATCGGAGAAAACCTGGCCCTTCCCATAACGTTTTTCTTTTTTCTTCTTATGCCTGGTCTTGGGACCTCCGTTTTCCTCCTCTTCTTCGACTTCCTCGATTTCGACCGTTTCTTCCCCGGAAATCTGGCGATGGAAATAATCCGCAATGGACGTATTATCGCACACCAGGATCATCACCGGAGGAATCCGTTCCTGGCCGGGAGCGGCTTCCTGCATCTGCTCAAACCTTGCCTTCCACTCACCGGCAAGCGTAAGGAGCGCATCCTCGGCTTTTCGGTAAACGACCCCTGGCTTAGGCTTTCCGCCAGTGAGTTTGTCACCGGCTTTGAGGTCGCGGTAGATGTGTTCCCACAGCCTGAAGTATTTGGGGTCCGGCCTGCCGGTATTGTCCATCGAGGGAAGCCTTGGAATTTTCGTTATGCCGCTTTCTATGGCATCCACAAGGCCAAAATCGCTCACGATCCACGGGAAGGGGGAACCTTCAATGTACCCGCTCCCATGTATGTAAAAGGGTGTGGCTGAGAGATCGACGCAGAATGAAATCCCGCATGCGGCATTGATCTTGTCAAGGCCGGACACCCAAATGGTCGCCTGTTCCCGTTCGGCTTTTTCCTCCAAGGATATCTTTTCGTCGGGGGATACAGGTTTTGGGCGACAAGCATGGTGGCCTTCATCGTTCATAACCATCAGGGGTTCATCATCCCACAAATCTTCAAGCCGGCTCTTTGCAAACGCTTCCGGGGTTTCCTCCCCCTTCTTCACTACTACCCAGGTTTTACCGCCTTCACTGTGTTCCGATGCAGGACTGAAGAAATGCCAGTTGGTAACGAGAACATTTCCCTTATTCAGTTCCGGGCGCAGAGAAGAAGGGACCAGGTCGAATTTATCGTAATAATTGTCCGGGCTGCCGGGCGTGAGGACCTGGAGCCTTTCTTTTATCGTAAGGTTCGGACAGACTACGAGCGCCCTCCTGGAGTAACGGGAATCTGAAGCGTTAACCCCTCGATTGCAGAAGGACCATGTTATCAACATGGCCATGACCAGGGTTTTGCCGCTCCCGGTCGCCATCTTGCACCCGTATCGGATGACCGGCTTGAGGTGATTTTCGTTGGGCTTGTCGATGAGGCGCGGGTGTTGAGCTACCTTTCCGGTCCAGTCAACAGGGCGCGGATTTTTACCTTCCAGAAGGAGCCGATATTCGTCCGGCTTGAGGTTGGTTTTCCAACGAGGCTTTCTCCCGGTATCCAGGATTTCACGAAGGTATACTATCGTTTCGACCGCCTCAAGCTGGCAAAAAAAGAGTTTTCTCGCCCTGTCCTCTCTTTTCCAGTGCCTGAAAAGCTGCTTTGTTATCCTACCGGCGCCCTCGTAATCGGACTCTCGCCACCGCCGGACATCTTGGCGGAGGGTATTCACCAGGGGCAACTCGTCGGCGGTCTCCTGTGTCCCGAACATTCTCAATTGCGCCGCCGATGCGCCGTTTCTCTCCGTTCTAAACCAGTAGCTTGCGGGACGGCGGCCGGGATTTCTGCTCGGGATTCCCGTTTTCAGGTCATATAGCCAGTGTTTATCCGGTTCCACATAGGGAGAACAGATGATCGGATTTTCAGGCGGCTGAATCGTGAGCGGCTGTCCATCCTTCGTCATGGCAACCTCACAATTCTTAAGCCTTCGTTTCCTCGCGGGTCGATCACCTTGACGGCGGCGCAGCCGCATTTTCCTTTCGGAAAAGGAATGCTGCGATTGCCGCTAAGGGCCTCGAAAGCGCTCTCATTTACGACGCCCTGCTGCCCAAGAGCTTTTGCGAGCCTGGCCCATTTGGACTTATCCGGGAAAAATGCCTGGCATATGCAGAAGGTGCGCTCGTCGTAGTCGCTGTCAAGAAACCAGGCTGCAATCCGGTCGCGGTTCGTGGAAGATATCGTATTACTTACCGGATCATAAATGTCCATTCCTTCGACTTCAATCACATACTGGCCGCCTTCCTGCGTGAGCTTTACCCTGGGAGCGCTAAAGACGGTAAAGATTTGGCTTTTTGCCTGAGTCTTTAGCAGATCGCCCATCTGAACATCGGGCGTGATGAGCGCCATGTGCGTTCTGAGATTCGGATGGGTAGCCTCTTCTATGGCAGCCTGAGCCGAAGCGTCAAAACCGAAACCGGCAAACACCAGATCGTCGTATCCTCGCCTGTTCGCCGCTCTCACCGCCTGCTCGACCTGACATGTGGTGATATTCCCCACTTCCGGCCCAATGGATATTGCGACGCGCCGGTCCTGCTGATCGGGTACGGTCCATTCACCTTCCGCATGGAGCAGGGAAGAATCAAGCAGCAAATCGAGGCGCGCAAATTTCACATTGAGGTTGCCCGGGAAATCAACACCGGACGCATTGAGAAGACGGACTATCTTTTCTATATGAGCTTCGGCGTTTACAGCCTCAATGTCTCCCGTTTCCCCGAATGTTTCCAGGTCTTCTTCCGGCTCCCCCCCGATGGGTGAATCCAGGTTCTCTTCAAGCGCGATCACACTTTCCATCGAAAACGGCCCGGATACCCGGACGATAGCGGAAGAAATCTCGGGCTTATCGACCAGTTCCTCGGTGTCGGCGTTTTTCGCGATGCACTCGTTAACTTCGTCCATCTTTTCGCGCCAGGCTTTTCGGTATGCCACAAGCGCGTCCTGGAGCGGCTTGGGCCAGTCCGGGTCGGTGCCGAACGGGACCTCCCACTCTTTCCAGTCCGTTTTAGGCAGTTGCCACCGCCGTTGGTCCGCATCGGTTATGGACTTTTTACCCTCACGCTTTTGTTTGATATTGAGCTTATCCAGGAGCTTTCTGCGGATTTCCTGGGGTACCGTTTTCAACGCGGAGTTGAGTTCCTGGAGCCTGGCGGAAAGAATCGGTTCGTGTTTGGCGAAGATCGAATCGAGCGCGGCATTCCTTGCGATGCTCTTAAGCGTGATGTGCGGGACCGTTTTGCACTCGAAGGTAAGTTTGGCCTCGGCCTTGCCGTTCGGCTCCGAGAGCCACGGCCCGCTTGGGTTGCGGCGCAAGTCCTCGGCATTCACAGGACGCAGCTTGTAAAATGGATATCGGGCAGTCATCAGCCGCTGCCGGGCAAGGGCAAGGGCGACACGTGAAGTATCTATGGTAATCCAGCGCCTTCCCCATTGTTCGGCGACATATGCTGTGGTGCCGCTGCCGCAAGTGGGGTCAAGGACAAGGTCGCCGGGGTGGGTGGTCATTAGGAGACAGCGTTGGACCACTTTGGTTGTTGTCTGTACGACAAAGATTTTGTCTTGCTCCGCAGTGCCCATCGTATCGGCCCAAAGATTACCCAAGGAACTTGCTGCGAAATCATCGATATATTTTTTGAAGTTGACAAAATCTCGGGTTTTCAATAGGCGTTCCGCCTCTTTGAGGCGTTGCATGCCCGTTTCATTCGTCTTCCAGCCGCCTTTTTTCGGCTTCTGAATAAGGTGACCGCAAAGGTCGAAATCAAAAAGAGTAGATTCGCTCGGTGTCTCCGAGGTCAAAGGGTCTCCACGCAATGGTACGGCGCCTTCAGGAATCGATTTTACATTTTCACTTTCTTGTGCCGAGAGCGGCCTAATCTCTCCCGTATGTAGTTCTATTCTAGAAAACCTTTCACCCACCCCAACCCCCAATTCTTTGGGGAGATAGATGGGGTTGTACTTCATGGAAGCCAGGTCACGTGCATACCAAAGCAAATAGTCTGATATGTTATCAATTTGGGATTCTCCCATTCCTCCCGTTTTTTTTACAGTTACGAGGGAAACGAAATTCTCGGGTCGAAATACTTCATCTAGCAAGCACCTTACTCGGTGGATATTTTCATCGCCGATTTGCACAAAAATGCTTCCCCTGCTGGCGAGCAACTCACGCGCAGTTAACAATCTATCACGCAAATATGCCAAATAGGAGTGTATACCCAATGTCCAGGTATCACGGTAGGCGCGGACCATTTCAGGTTCACGAGTCAGATCCTTCTCGGTATCCTTTACGTCTCGCTGTCCAAGCTGCGGCTGGAAATTCGATGAGAACTTGATTCCATAGGGCGGGTCGATATAAATCATCTGTACCTTGCCCATGAGATTTTCTCGCCGAGCAAGGCTCGCCATGACCTGTAGCGAATCGCCCAGTATCATGCGATTGGACCAGTCCACGTCATGCTTATAAAACTGGACTGCTTTAGCGTATTCCTGCTGCGGATCGGCGAAAAGGTGCCTCTGAACGTCCTGTCGTGCAAGGACGCGCAGGATGGCCTGTGTAGATACCCGCTCATGGATATGAAGCGGAACGGGTTCGACAGAGAACCAGGGCTTTTCACGCTTCCCGCTCCATTCAAGCCATGGTTCGTGTCTGCGCAGCGCGTCCGCAAGGAGTTTCGCCTCATCCGAAGTCAGCGGACGCTCGGTCGCTTTTTGAATCAGGTCAGGGAGTTTATCGGTCTTGGCGGCATCGGGAGAAGACCGCAAAACGGGCGGCAGGTGCGGGTTGTACTCGTAACTTATCCGCTGTGCCTCTTCGAGCAGTCCGTGAGCTTCAAGTCCCGCCGGAGGTATGTTTTTGCGTTTCGCCGGGTATTTGTATGCGCTGACCTTGCCTCCACCGCCCCTCACCGGCTTTTTTTCTTCCACTTCGGCCATGATAGGATCACTCTGAACGTGCATTTAAAAGTAAATGAGTGAATCTGGCAGGACGCAGGCGTCAATCTACCACAGAGCAGAGGAAAGATTAATCTCAAAAAATAAGGAACCCTCAAAGCATGGGCTTGTGCGCCCGGTCGCAATACCGCCCTGCCCCGGCACGTCACGAGGATATGCCGAGTAGTTCTTTTCACCTTTCTCGATCAGAACAGAGTGCCTAATCTTTTTACCTCAATGCGTCTGCCAAGCCGCTGCGAGGCCTGCTCTCTTCCCCTTACGATTGATTCCAGAAACTCCGCATCAGCCATTATTTCCATTGTTTCGCCAGCGCTGTCATAGGTCTCAAGTTCGGCCTTGATTGCTTCCCACTGGGCAATAGGGATTTGAACGGCTACCGGCTTTCCTTCATTATCTACTACATACTGGATGTTCATGGACGACACCTTTCATTCCCGTTGTTTATCTGTTTTATTCCACGCTCCTGTGTGAGGGGACCACCCGCTTCACTGCAAGTCACCGATCTATGTTTGTACCAGGTTCTCTCCCTTCTCGACATTCTCAACGGCCCCCAAGAGTCGCATCTTGTTGGCTTCCGATTGTTTGGCGACAAGGATTTTCTGACTCCCGTCCAGTTTTTTGAAATCGTGTCTCGCTTCGCCGGTTAGCTTAAGCTTCCAGATCGGCACGGTTAAGACCCTCTTCAGAAAGCGTATCGTCCAGACTATGGCGCCTCATAGAATGCCACACTGTTCAATGAGAATCAAGAATTGGGGAGTAGGGCAGAAGTTCTGGAAGAGTTTGGAATGGACAGATCGGAAGCTGAATAAGTGGGAGGCAAGTTAGGGCTTGATACGCATCTTCTGCCGGTTGCTAGATTCTTGGGGTGCCTCCGGGTGGTTCCTTGGTTAATTGGGTGCGAGGTTTAGTCCTGCATGCAATTTCAGTCAGTCCTTAGATTCTGAGCTGAGCGCCTTGATTGAATGCTCTTGATGCGGAGGTTCAAGGATAATGCCAGAGGGGAGGCCGCCCAAACACAACAGGCCCGGGTGGTGAGCCTGGCCAAAGAAGTTTTGAAACATGCTGATTTATCGCTTCACATTGGCTGCCTCGGCTGAAAGCTTGATTTGATTATAAGCCTGCTCAAGAAGCTTTTTTGCCTCAGCAGCATGGCCTTGCATGTCAAAATCATTTAACCTCTGCGCCTCAGACAGCTCGGCTATCGCTATCTCAATATGTTTCTGAGCATCCGCAAGATGTGGATGGCGGGCAGGGTTCACATTAACAGCATTGACAACATTGGAGCCAATATAAATAAGTCCGATCAAAACAAAACTCACGATAACGATCCTTGCCGGCAGCGATTTCATTTCTTCTCCTTTTTTGAAATTTGTTTGCCTTCTTCAAACCGAGCCCGGGAACCCAGACGATTCCAGGTCAAAGACAATAGTTTGAAATCTTTTGGAATACAAGCAAAATGCTCTGCACGCCACGAATGTTCTGAAGAGTTTAGAGCCGTTTATTTTAACATTTTGTCTTATCAATCCGCTCAGAACAAGCCGATGCCCATGTACGAGATGACGGAGGCCGGATTCACGTTTGTGGTGATGGGATTCACTGGAGCGGCTCGCCGGTTTTTTCATCTCCCCTTCCTTTTGGGCACTGACATTCTGGTAAATCACGATCAATGACCTTTCCGAAGACTTCCTCAGCGTCTATCGGATTAATGGCAAGAAGAGCATCGAACGTGCAGAGATCAGCCCCGAACACCTTAAGAAATTCTTTGGCCACATGCTTGTGATCTAACTCGATACTTCCAAGATACGGAAGTACATCGAGCACAGGATGGAAGCCAAGGAAGTAGAAGGCAAACCGATCAGGGGCGCATCGAACGCTACGATTAACCGGGAACCGGCAGCACTAAAGTGAATGCCTGAACCTAGGGGCCAGGAGCACCCCGCCAAAGGTGGACCGTGTACCCTATATCGCGATGCTGAAAGAAAGCAACGTCCGGAAAGGATTCCTTGGGAAATCTGATTTTCTCTCCATAACGAAACCGGAACCGACAGGATCAAAGATTTTCGCGGTTGCCGGGATGCGGCTTGCATTGCCGGCGGCATACCCGGAAAGCTCTTCCACGATCTTGCGAGAACGGCAGTCGGAAACTTGGTTCGGGCCAATACACCCGAAGTAGTGGCGATGAAGATTTCCGGCCATAGGACCCGCTCAGTATTCGACCGCTACAACATCGTAAGCGAAGAGGACTTGAGAGACGCCGCATTAAGGCAAGAAGCCTATCTAAATTCGGTTATGGGCAAAGAAATGGGCAAAGTAATGCAATCAAAAAAAGCGGGCAATGCCCAAAGTGTGAGTGCCGGAGGCGAAAATCGAACTCGCAGTGATATAGACGGGGCAAGGGATTACAGCCCTCTGAACGACTTGTGCAACACCGGGTTCGTTTACTGGCCTGCGGGAGCTCTTCCGGTCGCTTGCAATTTGTCCAATGTCCACGGAGCGACGTTCTTAACGTTTAGTTGAGGTGTCGATCGGTGCGCAGCGATTGGCATAGTTGGAGGCTCGCCGGACTTCTTTCATTAAAGCCAAAAACTCTTCAACGTCGGCCTTTGCTAAATCATTAAATGGATATGGGCCATCAAGCCATTTCGAATGGACAGCATTCGCTAAGTCTTGTAGAGCTTGAAAGTATTGATCATCAACTCCTTTGGGAAATGCGCCCAGTGGAGAATCACTCATGATCGTCTCAAGATCGTTGTGAGC
>DASPQK010000294.1:0-3981 GCA_035624985.1 Syntrophobacteraceae bacterium
ACTCACCGGAAGCGCTGGCCAACACGATAAAAATTGCCAAGGCCTGCCATACTTCCTGGGACCGCTTTCAGACGGTTTTCCCTCATTACCTGGACAAAAATGAAGACCACTTCACCCTCCTTGTTTCCGAGTGCCGAAAGGGGATTGAACGGCGCTATGGAAAAACCTGCGCGGCGATTGAAGATCGCCTCGCCGAAGAACTCGATCTTATCCGCTCCAAAGGGTTTGTGGATTACTTCCTCGTAGTGGCCGATATCGTGCGCCGCCGCCCAATCCACTGCGGGCGCGGCAGCGGGGCTGCAAGCCTGGTCAGCTATCTTCTTGGGATAACACATGTAGATCCCATCCGTCACAATCTCCTGTTCGGACGGTTTCTAAATCCCGAACGTAAGGACCTCCCGGACATAGACGTTGATTTTCCGTGGGACGAACGCGATGGGCTTTTTGAAGAAATAACGGCCCATTACGGGACCCGGAGGCTGGCTCTGGTCAGCAACCACGTTGGGTTCCGGGCCAGGGCTTCAGTGCGGGAGACAGCCAAAGTATTCGGTGTTCCCGCCTTCGAAATAAAGGAGATAACCCGCAGGATGAGCTACTGGAGTTCGAGGGGGATATGGGAACATATAAAATCATGTCCCAAATTCCGCAATTTTCCCCTTGATCCGCCCTGGCCGGAAATCATCAATCTTGCTTTGCGCCTGGAGTCGTTGCCACGAAATATCGGGACACACTGCGGCGGAGTGGTGCTCGTTCCGGACCGGGTATCGAGGTATGTTCCGGTCCAGATAAGCGCCAAGGGGGTCCGGATCATCCAATGGGAGAAAGATCAGGCCGAAAAGGCGGGCCTCGTCAAGATAGACCTTCTTGGCAATCGCTCACTTGCAGTGATTCGCGACACCATCGAGTCGGTTCGGGAAAATACGGCGAAGAGCATCGACTATGCGAACTTCAACCCGATTGACGACCCGCAAACCAGGGAAATTATCATCCGGGGAAATACAATGGGTGTCTTCTACCTTGAATCCCCGGCCATGCGGCTTTTACAGGCAAAGGCGGGAAGGGGCGATTTCGAGCATGCCGTAATCCATTCGTCCATTATACGCCCGGCCGCAAACAGGTTCATTCGACAATACCTGAGGCGGCTTCACGGGGAGC
Source organism: Syntrophobacteraceae bacterium (assembly GCA_035624985.1). Taxonomy (GTDB): domain Bacteria; phylum Desulfobacterota; class Syntrophobacteria; order Syntrophobacterales; family Syntrophobacteraceae; genus SbD1. Next base: position 1,156 of record DASPQK010000294.1, read on the forward strand.
CATACGAGCTGCTTCATCCAAGCTTGACGGAAATCCTCGCCGAAAATTACGGGATACTGGTCTATCAGGAAGACGTCGTACAGGCGGCGATGGCGCTGGCCGGCTTTTCATGGGGCGAGGCGGACAGCCTGAGAAAGGTGATAAGCAGGAAAAGCCGAGAGCAGCTCTCTGATTACAGGACGCGCTTCGAACAGGGATGTGCCCGAAACGGGATCCCCCTCCAGGTAGTGCAAAGCGTCTGGGACATGTTCACCTCTTTTTCCGGCTATTCTTTTTGTAAACCGCATTCGGCCTCATATGCACTGGTGAGCTTCAAGTCCGCCTATCTCAAAGCGCATCATCCAGCCGAATTCATGGCGGCGGTCCTCTCCAATGGAGGCGGCTATTACAGTGCTTTCGCCTACATTTCCGAAGCCCGGCGCATGGGGATCGAGGTTAAAGGACCGGATATAAACGAAAGCCGATTTTCTTACACCGGCAGGGGGAAAACGATACGAACAGGTTTCCGGCAGCTTAAAGGAATAAGGAAAAGCGTCATCGAAGCCATAATCGAAGAAAGAAGCCGGGGCGGACATTTTTCATCAATTGAGGACTTTCTCGACCGCTTGAAAGAGCAAGGCGGCATCCATGCGCCGGAGGCTGCCGTACTTGCCAGAAGCGGCGCACTGGACTCCATTTCGGAGGTCTGGAACCGCCCTCAAATTCTCTGGTTCATGGAAGCATGGCTAAACAACGGAGGACGAAGAACCGAGGACGGAAGACGGAAGATGGGGAACGGCGGATGCAGGATGGAAGGCGGACCGTTTGCGGCGCGCAGGACCGGTCCTCTGCCTTCTCAGTCCTCGCTTCCAAGTCCTCAGTCCTCAGTCCCCGGATCAAAGACGCTTCCGGGGCAGGCTCTCAGTCCTCAGTCCTCAATAAGGGTCCCTGCCCTCCCGGATTTTTCCGACCGCCGCAAATGGGCACATGAATCGGAAACCCTGGGGTTTCCTCTCTCCGTCCATCCTCTTGAACTGGCTGAGTTTTCTTTCCGCCCACTGCGGGCGGCAGTCGTTCCGGCATCCGATATGGCCGCGCATGTTGGGGAAAAAATCTACATGAAGGGATGGCCCGTCACACGGAAAGAAGTCCTGACCAGGGAAGGAGAAGAAATGGAATTTTTTACCTTCGAAGATAAAACTGGAATCTTTGAGACTGTTTTTTTCCCGAAACCGTTCAGACGATTTTGCCAGGACCTCGACATGTGCCATGCATATCTGCTGCATGGCCTGGTGGAAAGTGAATTTGACGTAGTTTCGCTAAGTGTGAATTATGCTTATCGGGCGCAGGGGTAAAACGGCGATGCGGGCATACTATGTGCAACCCAAGGAAATAAATGGCGATTGTTGGCGGTTATCATCCATTTCAGCCGTTTCGGATTTCGATTTCTGTGAGATTTCACTTGAATGTCCGGTTGAGAAATCGTATGGTTTTACGGGTCTTGAGGTTGCGCCGGAAGTTTTTGGCGTAGGATTCGACTCCAAGATGCCGTCCGGGATGCAGCGCGCCCAACTTCCTGCATTTTCCGGCTTATTGCGATTGAACCTTTAGCCAAAGGAACCGGCATGCGGAATTGGAAGGTTTTTTTCCTGGCGTCTATTCTTTCCATATCGTTGACGTGCGGAGCGAGCTTAGCGGCCGAGTCCACCTGTATCATTCTTTATGACCTCCTGCCGGCGTCATCCTTCCAGGAAGGCTGTCTTCCTCCATGCGCGTGCCCGGTTATGATGTCCGATAATGTGCGGGGCGCTTTTGGACTGATGGCCGCGGGACCTGGACCGATACCTTTGGACAGCCCCCAGTTTAATACTTTCAGTCTAACCGGAATATCCTGGACCGTCTTTGACCAGGCCGGCAGGAAGGTGCATAAAATAAAGGGTGATGGAACTTACCGGTTCGAGCCTCTCCGAAACGGTGTGGTGAGGCAGCAGCTCACCCTTAATATCAGCATAGACGGGCAGGCTCCCGTTTTCCTCGACAGCGGCCTGGTGGTGGGCTTCTCAGAGTTTCCGGATATTGCCGTTTCCGTCCGACGCGGCACGACCTGTTCGGAGATCTCGATGGACATTGTCGCTGCCCCGGCAGGCCAACACCCTTAAATCCTAACTTACAGCCAGGCTGTTGCCGAATTGATATTAAATATCGCGCATGTTCGTTTCAAAGCCCTTCAATCAGCTTGTAATACTGCCGGAGGGTGCGGATGGATTCCATGGTGGTTTGGAACAATATCCAACTGAGAACAAGGATCGCTATCGTTAGTCCGATCTTCCATACCCGCGTCGTTTGAGGCCGGAGCCAGATCAAGGGCAACGCCAGAGGGCCCACGCAACAGACTGCAATGATGATGAAAGATTTTCGGAAATACCACGGAATCTTTTCCTCAGCAGAGCGCGTGTAGTCAGTCGCATCCATAAACTCTCCAAAAAGCAGCGCAATAGGCGCCGTTTGCCGCCAATGTTAAAACAACTCTCGCGCCGAAGTGCTACGTTGAGTTCCGTTAATCTCAATCCAGATAATACTACATTCGAGAGATGTTCAAATCAACAGACTGAGAACAGGGATCGCTGTCGCGAGTCCGATCTTCCAAGTCCGCGCCGTTTGAGGGCTAGTACTCGCTTGCATAAACTAGCGCAACGTCTCAGAGGCACTCGAAACTCGTCATTCCGGCATGCTTTACCGTGAAAATCCTTGAGCGTGCGGGATGCTCAATGGGCAAAAGTTTCCCCTCCTTTATCGAAAAGCCGATAGAGGTGTCGGGTGATACTGCAACGCGTGCGGTTTAATGCT
>DASPQK010000295.1:0-27261 GCA_035624985.1 Syntrophobacteraceae bacterium
CGATGGACAATGCCTTTCTGGTTGCCGTTGGAAAGGTACTAAGGGCTCACGGGGTTCGGGGTGCGGTAAAGCTCCTTGCTTACGGCGAGACTCTTTGGGAAATGAAAGCCGGGGAAGGGCTCGTTTCCTGCGAGGGCGGCGCACACCGGCAGTTGACTATCAAGAACCTTCGGCCCAGGGCTGTTGGCCCCGCCTCGGGGGCCGGGATTGAAACGATCGCCCGGTTTGAAGAAATTGAGAGCAGGGAGCAGGCTGAGGCGCTTACGGGAAAAGACCTCTTTGTACATAAAGACCGGCTGCCCGAGTTGCCTTCGGGCGAATATTACCACTTCCAACTGATTGGCCTTCCCGTTGAGACAAAGGAGGGAAAAACGCTTGGCACCCTTAGCGCCGTCCTGCAAACCGGGAGCAACGATGTCTACGTTGTGGAAAGTGAGGGGAAAGAATTGCTCATCCCCGCAATCGAGGATGTCATCACGGAAGTGGATCTTTTGAACGGAAAGCTCATTGTGGATCTGCCCGAAGGCTTGCAATAAATGATCTTTGAAATTCTTACCATTTTCCCCGGCATGTTTTCTTCACCCCTGGGAGAAAGCATAGTGGGAAAAGCCCGTGATCGCGGATTGATTCAGGTTCGCGTCCATAACATACGGGATTTTGCCGCAGACAGGCATCAGATGACGGATGACCGGCCCTTCGGAGGCGGAGAGGGCATGGTTATGAAAGCGGAACCGATTGTGAGCGCTCTTAGAGCAATAGCTCAGAGCGGTCCCGGCGCAAAAGTCGTTTTGCTGACCCCGCAGGGGCGGCTGTTCAGCCAGGAAATTGCTCGAGAGATGAGCCGCCTTAAGCGGCTCATGCTCATTTGCGGCAGATATGAGGGAGTGGACGAAAGAGTGGCGCAGCATTTCACGGACGACCAGATATCGGTTGGCGACTACATTCTGACGGGTGGAGAGCTTGCGGCCATGGTGGTGGTAGATGCCGTTGCGCGGCTGCTTCCCGGCGTGCTCGGCAATGAGGGTTCGGCTTTAGCGGATTCGTTCAACGAGCTGATTTTGGAGCACCCTCAATATACGCGTCCCCAGCATTTTGAGGGCATGAGCGTTCCGGAAGTCCTGCTGTGCGGCAATCATGAGAGCGTTCGCCGCTGGCGGCGCGGCCAGGCCCTTTTGAGGACCAGTATGCGCCGCCCGGACCTTTTTGCCCGTCTCAGTCTTAACGATGAGGACGCGGCCCTGCTCGAATCGGCCCGGCGGGAGCTAGAAGAAGCAAGGCAAAAGCAGAAAGTATAAAGGCAAAAAAAGCGAACTTTTGCTTTTTGTCTTTTTACTTAACGGAATCGACGATGGCGCAACTTTTTTTGGCGCTTCTCCATTATCCGGTCTTGAACAGGACGGGTGACAGGATCGCTTCGGCTATAACGAATCTCGATCTTCACGATCTGGCGCGGTCGTGCCGCACCTACGGCGTGCGGGCATGCTATATAGTTACGCCCCTCAAGGACCAGCAGGCCCTCGCAAACCGGCTCATGACCCACTGGATCGAAGGCATAGGCGGGGAAATCCTGCCGGAGAGGCGTGAGGCCATAAAGCTTCTAAGGGTGGTGGAAAGCCTGTTTTCGGCAGTCGAGGAGGTTGGTCGAGAGAGTGGGAAGCCCCCTGTCCTGTGGGCCACCACCGCAAAGAATGCAGCGGGCGCCCTGCCCCACTGCGGGGCTCGGGATTTACTTGAAAGGGAGAATCGGCCCTTTCTGCTTCTTCTCGGGACAGGCTGGGGCCTTGCGCCGGAAGTATTCGACGTTGTGGACGCAATACTGGAGCCGATTCCGGGCATAGACGGCTACAATCATCTTCCGGTGCGCGCGGCCGCCTCTATCATGCTTGACCGGCTGCTTGGACGAAAGTTGAAGAGTGAAGGGTGAAGAGACAGCTTGATCACTGTTGCCTGTTCACCGTTTACTAATTATTTATGGAGGAAGTGAAATGGGAATCAGCCTGCTGGAGACGATCGAAAGAGATCACATGCGCCTGGACATCCCCGCATTCAGGATCGGCGACACGGTGAAAGTACACGTGAAAATCCGCGAAGGCGATAAAGAGCGCATCCAGGTGTTCGAAGGTCTGGTGATCCGTTCCCACAGGGCCAAAATGGGGGCTACCCTCACGGTCCGGAAGGTGTCCTACGGGGTTGGCGTGGAACGTATTTTCCCCGTTCATTCCCCGCAGATTGAAAAAATAGAGGTGCTGCGACGGGGCCGCATACGAAGGTCCAGGCTCTATTATCTGCGCCAGAGGGTCGGCAAAGCGGCCAGAATACGCGAGAAAAGAGAGTCGCCCAAGGGCGGTTCTTAGTTTTTAGTTCTGCCTCTCATGGGATTAGTTTCGAGTCAACAAAAAAACTGGAAACTCGAAACTCACAACTCTTCGGGGGGTCTATGCAGCGGCAATTGATCGAAGCCCTGGCGGTTGATATGCGTTTTCATGAAAGGGACGCGCATCGGCGGGGTTTTCGTTTCATTTGCGGCATTGACGAGGCAGGCCGGGGACCGCTGGCAGGCCCCGTGGTTGCTGCCGCCGTGGTCTTGTCGAGGAGCGTTCGGCTGCCTGGGATCACGGATTCCAAGAAACTCACCGCCGAGCAAAGGGAAGAATTTTTCGGTAAAATCCGCTCACGCGCCCTCGCCATCGGTATCGGGGTAGTAGACAACGTCGAGATAGATCGAATAAATATTTTGCAGGCAACCTTCCAGGCTATGACCACTGCTGTCGGGCGCCTGTCGGTGAATCCCGATTTTCTCCTGATCGACGGCCCGTATCGGCTTCCCCTCGCTATCGGTCAGAGGGGAATTCCGCAGGGGGACCGCCTTTCGATTTCCATCGCTGCGGCCTCCATAATAGCAAAGGTCCATCGCGACCGCCTGATGTGCGAATTCCACGAAAAATTTCCTCAGTACGGATTTGATTCCCACAAAGGCTATGCAACCGCGCGCCATTGTGAGGCAATCCGCAGATATGGGCCCTGTTGCCTGCACAGGGTCACCTTTAACGGCGTTTTGGCAGGTACGGAGTGCCGGGTAGATGGTGAAGGGCCGTTACGATAAGGGAAAAGCGGGCGAGAGAGCGGCGGCTGAATACCTCGCGGGGAGCGGAATCAAAATCCTCGACAGAAATTTCCGGTGTCCGCTGGGTGAGATAGACCTGGTCGCAAAAGACGGAAAGACCATCGTGTTCGTTGAGGTAAGAGCCCGCCAGGTGGACGGGCTTTGCAGCCCTGAGGAATCCATTTCCGGCTGGAAGCGGAGGCGCTTGACGCGCGCAGCCCTGTGGTATTTAAAACGGCGCGGGCTACTGGACTCCTGCGCGCGATTCGACGTTGTGGCGATCAGGTGGACCGGTGAAGAACCGGAAATAAACTGGATAGTCAATGCCTTTGAACCCGGACGATGAAAAAGAGGCAAAGGAAGGAAAGCTCTACGTCGTCTCAACGCCTATCGGCAACATGGCCGACATCACCCTGAGAGCGCTCGAGACGCTCCGCGCGGTCGATCTCATCGCGGCCGAGGACACGCGCCGCACAAGAAAACTCCTGGCCTATTACGGCGTACACAAACCTCTTATAAGCTATCGTGAACACAATGCGCGGGAGCGTGGAAGCGAGCTGATCGAGAAGATCGCTTCCGGGCGGAGCGTAGCGCTGGTTACTGATGCGGGGACGCCTGGAGTCTCGGATCCCGGATATCTTCTAATTGAAGAGGCTCTGAAGCGCGGGATGGAAGCCGTGGCCATCCCCGGTCCAACTGCCCTCATTTCGGCCCTCTCAATCTCCGGTCTGCCAACCCAACCATTTGTTTTCCTTGGTTTTCCTCCTGCAAGAGGCGCCGGCAGAAAACGATTTTTCGAAAAATACGCCGGTCTTACAATGACTTTGATAATCTATGAATCTCCCAGAAAGCTTTCAAAAACTTTAAAAGACATGCTCGATAACTGGGGTGAAAGGAGGATGGCGATCGCACGGGAGCTCACCAAGATGCACGAGGAAATCTTCCGGGGACACGTCTCTGAAGCCGTCGAACATTTCAGGGGCGGGGTGAGGGGGGAGTTGACCCTGGTGGTGGAGGGGGCAGAGCCGGGATCGGAGGCGAGTCCAAAATCGTGCCCGGTGTCTGCGGAGTACAATTTACCCAGCCAGGGTCCCACTGCCTGGAGAGATGAACTCAGGTCGCTGCTCCTCGGCGGCCTTTCATCCAGGGAAGCCGCATCAGCCATTGCCGGCCGCTTTAACATCCCGCGAAGGGTGGTCTACCAGGCGGCTTTGGCGCTGAAAAAACAGGTCTAAGAAACAATAGCGCTCATCATCCCTGCCAGAAACGAATCTTTGACGCTTCCCGGCGTTCCTGCGGCGGTTCACGGGGAGGTGGATCGTATCGTGGTTGTCGATAACGGGTCAACCGACGATACATCACGGGTTGCAAAAAATTCATCTTTTGCCAGATCTGAACGAAAAATGGAGAGCGCAATGGTGAAACGCACCTTTCAACATGCGGTTTGCCTCCGGCCCGCAATTACTGCGGGGTAATGGAAGACTGGAAACGTCATCCTTCCCAATGAAAAGGCTCGAAATAGAAAAATGCCGCAGAGGCTGATGAGGTTCTGCGGCATTTGCGAGTTAGTGGCCAGCCGGCCAAATCGGTATTTGGCGTGGTTTAGATCACGATCTGCCGCCTGGCGCATGGCAAGCGGGCGCGTGGCAAGCCGGCGCGTGGCAAGCGGGCGCATGACAAGCCGGCGCGTGGCAAGTGGGCGCATGGCAGCTTATTGGGGCGGGTGACATCTTCTTTTCGACTTCTTTGATTTTCAGCATTTCTTCCCCTTTTTTTTCTGTTTGTTCCCTGCGGCTCATGCCGGTCCTTCATCCTGGGACCCCAGATAAGAATGGAGACTTGTATTTGTCAAATAGGAAATACCGATTATTTTGCGAGCAGTCCGGAGAAAATTTTCCTCAGATCCTGATCGGTCAGATCTTTAAGCAGCATCTCATCGTAGTCGGGCTCCGAGGGGTCAATTCGTGATTGGCTCTCAGCCGAGGTTTTCACGGCGTCCCTTATGCTAACCTTTGCAACTTTGTTTCTCTTTTTGTCCAGAACGGGATCCAACCCGGCGTTATTCCTGATCCAATGATCGCATTCATCGTGGCTGCCCACATAGACGAACGCGATCCCGTCATCCAGCAATATGCCTATGAGGCGATAGCCCCTCACGAGATCAAACTTCACACAGTTCCTGATCCTGGCCTCTCCATAGTGGGTAAGTCGCCCCATGAGCTTCGGATCGCAAATCCCTCCATCAATGAACCGGTCGATTATGGTCTGAGCGTGCCTGGCCGCCGAGGCGGCATTTGCTCCCCCTCTGAGAAGAGTCCTAATTTGTCTGGTGAGGTTTGCATCCTGATGGACGTGAAGAACGCCTGCCATATGTTACTCTCATCTTTTGGGCGCACGGTCTCAACCGGAGAGCTGAAACCGGGCGCCGGGCTTTCTTAAGGCAGCCTGAGCCGATGAGCTCCACCTCGCCATTTCGAGGAAAGCTTCAATTCTGGTCCTCAACTGCTCGACATCGGAGTTGGAATAATCCGTTTCCACGTGGAGAAACGGCAAACGGTGAAGATTTTCAACGCAGTCGCCTATGATGCGCGATTCAATGTTATAGGTATGGCAGCATTGCCATGTAAGGTCTATGACGGCGTCTACACGATACTCGCCGATCAGCCGGTTAAGCAGAGCCAGCCTTCCGGTGTTGGGAGTGATGCACGAGCAGGGGATTTGCAGGTAGCGGCGGGCAAGAGCAAGAAACGGGTCTTTTTCCTCCTCGTCGACAAGCAGGTCCAAACCCTTCACGCCGGAGCAATTCTCCATGCACACAACCGCGCCTCCGCATTCCTCGATTATACGGAGGACCTTCTCCGAACCTTTTCCGATCGGGCAGCCGGTAAGAAGTATCCTGGGGACATCGGGCTCGAAGCGAGAAAATCCGCCGACCGCAACCGCATCCATCTCCGCGATGAATTTTTCGAGCAAGTCTATGTACTTTTCCGGATTTACGAAAAAGCTTTTTGTCTCCATCACGCTCAGCATGTCCGAGCCGGAGACCGGTATTTTTTCGGTCGCCTGAAAACGGGAAATTCTCCTGATGAGTTTGCGTATTTTATTGTGGATTCGAATTTGGAACCGGAGATTGTCGTTGTTTATGTTCTGCCCGGCAGAGTCTTCGATGAAACTCCGCAGCCTGAGGATTTCCTCATACCAGAAACGAAGAGCATGCGGCTCATCGGCAGAATAGGGCAGGTTCATGAGGTGGAGGGGTTTGATGCGACCGAGAAACTCGTACATCTTTTTCTTGCCGTCGCATGTTGTCTCCCCGATCAAGAAATCGCTCGCGGCGAAAAACGGGCACGTATCGGTAACAGCGTAGCCATAGCTCGACTTTATCAGCGGGCACAGGTTGGCAGGAAGGCTCTTCTCAGCATCGGCTATGGGTTTTTCCCGTTTGCCGCAAAGGCTGACCGGTATAGCTCCTGCGGCCCGCACAATCTCAACCGGCGCAAACAGGCAGTAGACACCCGCCACTTTCTTGCCCATATCCTGCAATTCGGAGGCGTCAAGCAGAAAACGCTCGCCGGCATCCTGAAACTGTTTCAAGCAGTTTGGTTTCAGTTGAATTCTCCAGTCAAGGGTTAAATCGGGACGGCAGCGCCATTTCTTCCATAGAGCGCGGCGCCCAGGGCGCCCACCATGTCAGGGTCGTCGGGAACAACAACGGGCTGCCCCAATTGCTCTTCGAGCAACCTTACGACGCAAGGATTGCGGGCGACACCACCCGCAAACACAAGAGGGGCGGACAGGCCAACACGCCCGACCATCGCTGTTGTACGCTGCACAATTGCCATGTGCAGCCCCATTGCGATATTTTCCGGAGGTTCTCCGCGCGCCATAAGAGAGGTGGCTTCGCTTTCGGCAAAAACCGTGCACATGCTGCTTATCTGTATTCGGCGGTCAGAGCGGAGCGCAAATTCTCCGAACGATTCCAGCGGGACCTGAAGAGCAACGGCCATAAATTCAAGGAACTTGCCGGTCCCGGCAGCGCATCGGTCATTCATCTCGAACTTCAACACCCTCCCGTCATCTGAAAGGGAAATGACCTTGGTATCCTGGCCTCCGATGTCGAGAACGGTTTTGGCTTCCGGACACAGGAACCTAGCGCCCAGCGCATAGGCCTGGATCTCGGTGACAGTGGCGGCGCCGATCTCTTTGAAGGACTCGGCAAAGAGCTTTCTTCCGTACCCGGTGGCTATTACTCGAATGGCGCCGATCCCCTCGATCAATCTTTTGCACTGACCGAGCGGATCGAAAGTGGTCGGAGTTTTTGCACTGCGCAGGGGGCCGTTGGAGTTCAGCACGACCAGCTCTATGGACCGCGAACCGATATCTATACCGGCAATGGTTTCATCTTCGGGCAAATATTGCATGGCAATCGAGTTCCATCAGCGCGTCATCTCGACGAAGGCTTCGACGCGGGTTTTCAGCTGTTCCACGTCTTCCATGCTGTAGTCCGTTTCGATGGCAAGCATCGGGATGCCGGCGGCGCTCAGGGCCTTTTCCACTTTGTATGCTTCCATGGAATAGGGCTGGCAGAACGAGAGCGCATAATGGATCACGCCTTTTACCCCAAGCTCCCGGGCCATGTTTACGATATTGTCCAGCCGCTCGGTGTTTGGCGTAAAGCAGGCGCAGTCGATCCGCATATACCGATCCACAATGGCGTCTATCATGTCGTCGAGCGTCGCGCTCCCTTCTTGGACCAGATCGCGCGTGTTGCGAGTTCCTATGCAGGATTCTTCCCCGACCACAACTGCCCTGGAAGATTCGATTATATAAGGCAGTTTCCAATTCGGAACGGCCATGGGGCATCCGGAGAGCATCAGCCGCGCGGTCCCATCAGGGGCGATTCCGGCGCCGCTTTTCACACGCTGCTCCAACTCATCGCACAACTCCGAAATCTTTGCGGTGAATCGTACAGGGTCGTCGTAGAAAGATATCTGGTTTATAAGGAGGGCGTCTCTTCCTGAAATCGGCACAGGCACGGCCGCGCGCAGCCGGTTCAGACGCTGCAGGACGCGGCGGCGTTCGTTGACCAGGTGAATAGAGTCTCTTAGATCGCCTGCGGCGATTTTGTTTCCCGTTAGTTCCTCTACCGTGCTTTTGAAGCGCCCGACTTCACTTTTCCACAGTTCCCGATCGCAGGCGGCCTTCATCTGGGGGATTTCCATCACATAGACAGGCGAATATTCGGCAAAGATTTCGTAGGCCTTTTTCTTGCCGTCGCAGGTAGTTTCTCCCACGATAAGATCACATGATTCGATGAAGGGGCAAAGCTTTGCAAGCTTGAACCCGACAAATGATTTGATAAGGGCGCAGGTGTTTCTGGGAAGGACCTTTTCGGCTTCGGCCTTTCCAATTTCCGCCCCGGCGCACAACCCGACCTGGACGGCCCCGGCCGCAAGCACGATTTCTTCGGGGACAAACACACAAAAGGTCCCGACCACTTTTTTGCCCGAAGCCTTTGCGTCCTGAAGCTCCTTTATCCTGAGTCCGTGTACTTCAGAGAGCACGAAGTCGAGGTATTCCATACCTTTGAGGCGCCCCTGCTGGCTCATGTATATGTCCCCATAGAACTTGCCCAGCACTGCGAGCAGCCCCTCATGGGCTTCGAGGTCGAGATTGAGTTTTTCCCACATTTGGTCATAGGCACTTGGCATAACGAAACCTCCTTATTCAGGTTTAGAGTTTTAGGGCAGAATAGATTGATTGTTTCTATATTTCAAATAGATAATTCCTATTAAATGGGCAGAATCATGACTGACGGGCATACAGTAGGGATAGATATGCTATTTTCCTTAAATACCTCACCCTTTCTCAGCGCGTGTTAATACCGGCCGTTTAATTTTTTCTTGACATATATCGTAGCGATATATAGTATGGTGATACATCGAGGAACCGTTATGCGTCAAAACAGGACTGAACAAAATGCCTTATAAGGGGGCAACAAATCATGGTTATTGAAGGAAAGCTGGCACTGATAACGGGTGCCTCCAGCGGGATAGGGGAAGCTACAGCAAGAGAGATCGCCGGAGGAGGGGGTCGAGTCATCCTCGTGGCTCGGTCGGCATCCCGCCTGCAACAAGTTGCCGCGGAAATTTCCGCGACAGGAGGCCGGGCTGATTACTATCCGATGGACCTGGCGATGCCCGATGCCGTGGGCGCGCTCGTTTCCAAAATCGTCCGTGACGTGGGAACTCCCGATATCCTGGTCAACAATGCAGGAGCCGGACGCTGGCTGACGATTGAGGAAACCGGCGCCCGTGAGCTTCAAGAAATGATGGCCCTGCCTTATTTTGCCGCGTTCAACCTCACGCGGGAATTGCTGCCTCGCATGCGCCAGCGCGGCAGCGGCCATATTGTCAATATAGTTTCCGTGGCATGCCGCCTTATCTGGCCAGGGGCTGCGGGATATTCCGCAGCGCGTGCCGCTATGGCCGCTTTTAGTAAGGCATTGGAAACCGAAACTCACGGGTTGGGAATACACGTTACTCTCGGGATATTCGGCAAGGTAGCGAGTACCTATTGGGAGCATAACCCCGGAAGCGAGGAACGACTTCCCAAGGTCGATGCGTATTTGCCCACACTTACACCACAGCGAGTAGCGCGTGCAGTTGTTGCGGCTATTAAAAGGGAATCCGGCCTGATCGTATTGCCGCGTGCCTTCAAGTTCATTTTCTTTGTAAATGCGCTGTATCCGAAAATGACGAGCAAGATATTGAGATGGGGGTGGAGAAAAGGCTCATTTTGAAGTGGACGGAAGAGTGCAGGCCGATGCGCCTGGATCGTTGCACTCAGCGCACCGGCAGGAACGGGCCTGGTTGTTGTGTTGGTCCAAGGATGAATTTCCCATGGTACAGAATAATTTTGATCTAATCGGGGGGTGCGGCCATTCTCATATGTTAGGCATCGCCGTTTGTGTAAGCCGTGAGACGCCGTCAAACGGCATGAGAGGGGGAAGAGTGACAGATGCGATTCGCACGTGCAATTTTGACACGGAGACAACGGATTTCTACATTTGCGGCAATTCGTCCATGATTGACGATACGATGAAGATCCTTCCAGAAAAAGGTTCACGTAATATATACAGGGAACAACACTGATTTTTTTCAAAATCACAATTCTCAATTCGGCATTCTTCAAATCACATCCGGACCGGGATGGTTCGATTCGGAAGGTCATGCATGTCGGTTCGGGGCAGGAATCCGTATGCCAGTCAAACGCCTGAGAGAGATTGCAGAGCGCCTTTTGGAATTGAAGTTGAAAATACTTGGTCAAGTCCAGTTCGATCGGTCCGGGAACGTTGTCCTCGCTTGATATCGGTAACCCGGCAATCGATCTTGATGAATGTCAATTAGACGACTGCCGCTCCAAAATTTTGTCCCAGACCTCGTCGACCTGACGAAGAGTCTGGTCCAGATCTCCGCTATTTTCAATTATGTAATTGGAGTGAGCCCTTTTTGAGTCGATTGGAAATTGCATGGACAGGGTAAGCTCCGCCTCGGATGGGTCGAGTTTGTCTCTTTCGATGAGTCTTTGAAGCTGGACTTCGTGAGTGCAGTAGGCTAGGATTATGATATCGAAGTTCTTGTCGAGTCCTCCTTCGAACAGCAGAGGAATGTCGAATACGATCACTGCGCGGGGATGGAGGCTTTTCTGTTTTTCCCACTCAATCCCCATGGCCCTCATAATGTATGGATGGAGCACGGCATCGATTCTTGCGCGCAGGGCCGGATCGCGGATTATTCTTCGGCGCAGTTCATCCCTTCTGAGCGTTCCGTGCGCGTCAAAATACCGCGCTCCGATAATCCGCCGAAGAGCGTCATGAGAAGGGGCGCCCGGTTCTACGGCCTGCCGCGCGTATTGATCCGCGTCCAGTATTATCGCTCCGAGTTCCCTCAATCTGTTGGCCACCGTCGTCTTCCCGGTGGCAATGCCGCCCGTGAGTGCGATTCTTTTATGAGGCATCCGCGATGGGGGTCTAGAAATCGATGTCGCCTATCGGTCGGCAGAACGTGTACGAGTAGGGTTTCTGTATAAGCTCCCTGGTTACCCGATCTTCCGAGTGCGAAGGGCCCGACATCGGATAGGCGACCACTGAGGTGACGGCGCCCAGGCCCAACGCGGCGAGTCCAAGCGGCCTCAGAACCAGCGCATCGAAAATGATGAATTCTCCCGCCGGTTCAGCCGTGAAGCGTCCCGTAAGGGTCGGGTCGGGCGGCAAAGCTTCTCCGGCCAGCACTGGCATCGCTGTCATTGCAAGAAAGGCTATGGTCAGGATAAGAGCAATTTTCTTCATGCCGGTCTCCTTTTTTAAGGACTGAGTGCTCAGAGCCTGCCCCGGACCTGATCCGGGGACTGAGGACCGAGCAGAAAATCCCCGTGTCGCAGCAGCCGTTCCATCAGTCGTCAGGCGACAATCAGGGCCAACATCGAATCACCCTGGAGCACATTTCATGCCAGTTTTCCAGGGGCCGATCGGCGCCCCGCGGATTAACTCCTGCTCGTTCATATTATGACTGATGCAAACAGAAAGCAAGCTCGCGTTTAGCCTGCTCCCAGGGCGCAGTTTGTTCCTCCCCGCTTTCGATGCACGCCGGGACCTTCTCCGTTTTCTCGGTGTCCATCCCGTCTTCGAGTTCATATCGTTCAAAAAGTACAATTTGTACTCAAAAGGGTCAAGGCCAATTCAAGACCGCCCCCGATCCCTGAGCGGGAAGAGTGTTGTGAGATCGGCTGCGGAACTGTTGCACGCGATGGGGATATTGAGGCGAGGGCGATGTTAGGATATAATCGCCGATCTTAGGACGCAACGAGGCGGCATTTTTTTGGAGTCTGTCTTAATGGAAGAAACGATCAAAACGTTTGGCATTCTCAAGGCGACGCATTTCTGCGTGAAGTTGGACGCCGTAAGGCTGCGGACCGGCAAGGTGACGGAGCGAATCAAGGTAGACCACCCCGAAGCGGCGGCGGTGCTGGCTTTCCCTGAAAAGGACCACATCCTCATGGTGCGCCAATGGAGATATGCGATAGGAGCGGAGACCTTGGAGATACCCGCCGGTTTGGTGGACCCCGGCGAATCGCCGCAGGAATGCGCCCTGCGTGAACTGCTGGAGGAAACCGGGCGGAGGGCGTCGAGAATGCTCGAAATCTTCAGCTATTATCCCGCCATAGGGTATTCCAACGAAGTCATTCGAATCTTTATGGCTTCCGGGCTGGTAAAAGTTTCCGGCGAAGATGAGGATGAAATATCGGCGGTGGAAGTGGTAGAAGTCGATCGAGTCCATGATATGATTATGTCCGGCAGGATACGCGACGGCAAAACGGTCATCGCCCTGTCCCTTTTCAAGGCAAAAATGGAGAGGGGAGAAATTGGGGATAATTTCTTCTTTTGATTTAGGATGAGACCCAAGGCGCCCATTACGCGCAGCGGCCATCGAAGGCTGCTCAGAGAACTTGCCTACCTCAGGGGGGTAGTGCGTCCCGAGGTGTTGGATGAGTTGCGCGAAGCCAGGGGCTACGGGGTAAAGATTGAAAATCAGCAGTATCTGCATGCCCGCGAACGACATGTCATCCTCCAGAAAAAAATCAACGATTTGGAAGAAAAACTCGCCGGCTGTGAGATATTCGTCGGCCGTAAGTTTGTTGTCAAGCAAGTGGGTTTCGGGACCCTGATAACGGTCAAGAATCTTGAATCCGGTGAGATCCACCGCTACCAGATGGTAGGGCCCTGGGAATCCGATGTGTCCGGGGGCAAGCTCTCAGTGGATTCGCCGGTGGGCCGGAGCCTGATGGGACGCAGGGAAGGGGAGGAGACCCTGGCTGTTACGCCTTCCGGCACCCGTTCTTACCGGGTCATTTCAATTGAAATCTGAATTCAGATGCAGCATCTGATCGCTGAATACGGTGACCCGTCTGCCCGGGTTTTCGGAGTCCTGGCATTGTTGGTGAGCTGCGCGGCGCTCGGACGGTTCGGGGCCAGGAAACTGAAGCAGTCGCCGGTCATGGGAATTAGGAATGACAGGAATTGGGGTTTAAAGTGCGGCTTCTGGCAGTCGAAGATGAAAAGAAAGTCGCGAGTTTCATCAAAAAGGGCCTGGAGGAAGAAGGCTACGCGGTCGATGCGGCCCTGGACGGAAAAACCGGTTTTCAGATGGCCATGGACCGGGTGCACGACCTTATCATCCTTGATATTCATTTGCCGGGGATGGATGGGTTAAGCCTTCTTCATGAACTGCGCCAAAGGAAAGTGTTAACCCCTGTGCTGCTGCTCACCGTAAGGGCAAACATCGAGGACAAGGTGCTCGGTCTGGATGCGGGAGCAGACGACTATTTAACCAAGCCGTTCGCGTTTGAAGAGCTTGTCGCCAGGGTTCGGGCGCTGCTCAGACGGCAAACCGAGGCAAAACTTCCCGTGCTTGAGTTTGCCGACCTGGTGCTGGACCCTTCCCGTCGCACCGTCCATCGAGGCGGCAGGAAAATCGAGCTGACAGCAAAAGAGTATGCTTTGCTCGATTACTTCATGCGAAATCCCGGACGGGTGCTTACCAGAAGCATGATCGCCGACCGCGTCTGGGACTACAACTTCGACTCGATGACCAACATCATCGACGTGTATGTGAACTACCTTCGCAGGAAGATCGACTCGGAGGGCGAGCATAAACTCATTCACACGGTTCGCGGAGTCGGCTATGTGTTAAAGGAGCCGTGAGCTTTCACATGAATATCAGGTCCATACGAACACGTCTCACCATCTGGTACACGGGCCTTTTGACCGTTACTCTGCTCATTGTGGGAGGAGCGGCATTCGCGCTTCTGTCATATAACCTCTCAAGGGAAATGGACAGGGCGCTCGACAGTGTGGCCAGGGCCATGATCCAGCAGGATAAAAGCAGGTCCGCTCCTTTTCTTCCTTCCGAAATCGATCAGGCATTCCGGCGTTTTTTCGGTTTTTCTCCGTGGGACCATTACTTTCAGATGCGCGATCCATCGGGAAACCGTGATGAACGCAGGTCCCTGCCTTCCACCGGGAAGCTGCCTCTGAGCGCAGAGGCGCTCGACAATGCTATGCGGGGTCTGTCTTCTTTTGAAACGGTGAACGGTCTGGGAGAGCATCCCGTGCGAATACTGACCATGCCGGTAATGGAGTCCAACCGGGTGGTAAACCTGATCCAGGTCGGCATGTCCCTTCAGAGTATGGATGAAACCCGTCTTCGCTTCCTTTTGATCATGGCGGGCGTTCTTCCTCTGGGCCTGGTTCTGGCCGCCTCGGGAGGATGGCTTCTTGCGCACCGGGCTTTGCAGCCTGTTGACCGGATGACTGCCGCAGCCCGCCGGATAAGCGCCGAACACCTCAGCCAACGGTTGGAAGAGACGGGGACGGGCGATGAACTGGATAACCTTGCCAAGACCCTCAATCAGATGCTGAGCCGCCTGGATTCCGCATTCACCCAGATACGCCGATTCAGTGCCGACGCCTCCCATGAACTTCAAACCCCGCTCACTATTTTAAAAGGCGAACTGGAAGTCGTCCTGCGATCGACGAGGACGCCGGGGGAGTACCAGGCAACCCTCGAGAGCGCACTGGAAGAGGTGGACAGGATAACCCGGCTGGTCGAAGGCCTGATGCTGCTGGCCAGAGCCGAAGCGGGGGTGCTGAGAATGGACCGGCAGGAGTTGGACCTGGGTCAGGTGCTTGAAGAAGTTTATCTCCGGCTGAAGCCCCTGGCCGACTCCCGCGCGATAGAACTTCGGCTCGGTTCGATAGAGCCGATCGGCATCCGGGGGGATCGCGATCTTTTGCAGCGCATGACATCAAACCTGGTGGACAACGCTATAAAATACACGGCGGCGGAAGGCCGTGTGACCCTGGAGCTGAAGCGCGAGGGAAGCCGTGCGTTCATCCTTGTTTCGGATACCGGGATCGGGGTCCCCGCCGAAGAACGGGGGCATATTTTTCAAGCATTTTACCGCACTTCGCAAGCCCGCTGCCTGGCGGAACAGGGAACGGGCCTGGGGCTGGCAATAGCCCAGTCGATTGCCGCCGCTCACGGCGGAGCTATCGAGGTGGAAAACGTCGCGGGCGGGGGGAGCAATTTCAGGGTCCAAATCCCGATTGGGTCTTAATCGGTGTGTTCCGCCAGATAATTGGCCACGTTCACGGGAAGGCATTAGTCGGCGGCAGTTTTCCGAAGGTTTGAAGTGCCCGGGGCGGGAATCGAACCCGCAATGGTATAGATGGAGCATGGGTTTGCAGGCTTCTGAACGACTTGTTCAACACGGGGTTCGTTCGGTGGCATCGGGCTGCTTTTCAGTCGCCGGTGGCTGTTTTCGGACCTTTGCCGTTTTGTCCGGTTTCCGTGATTCTTCGTAGGCCGCAAAGCCCCGCCGGCTCAAGAGTCTGCTTTTGCTTTAAGGACAGAGCCCTAAAGCGACGGAATCCTATGGCTGGGTAGCATGAACATCCTTGATTTGTCCATCATTTGTACGTACAATAGGGTCACGTTTAAGGATATCGACATGCACGATGATTTCGAGTGGGACCCCAAAAAGGCGGAAATCAACAGAAGAAACCATGGCGTGAGTTTTGCCGATGCCTCGACTATCTTCGAAGACCCTATGGCCATCACCATCGAAGAGCAGGACGCGGACGGCGAAGAGCGAAGCCTCACCGTGGGCATGGATTGTCTTGGCCGCCTTTTGGTTGTCGTTTATGCCTGGCGCTCCGGTAAAATCAGACTTATCTCGGCACGAAAAGCCGATGAATTCGAGAGGTCCGAATATGAAAGAAGATGAATACGAGATGAAAGACCATTACGATTTCAGCAAGGGAAGACGCGGCCCGGTCATTCCTCCGCAACCCGGAAAGACCAAGATCACCATCAGGATCGACGACGATATCCTTGAATGGTTCAGGAACAAGGTGGACGCAGCCGGGGGCGGTAACTACCAAACCATGATGAATGCCGCACTGCGCCAATACATCGAGACGCAGGAAGGCGTTCTGGAGGCCACGCTGCGTCGGGTGATCCGCGAAGAACTAAAAAGCGGCCAGCAGTAATGCATTGGGACGTCAGGATCATCGAGCGCATGGAGATCGATTCGGAGAACGGCGCGCAAAAGCTGCGCCCAATTCTATGCTGCTTGGGTGGTGACATCGAACCGGGGGTCCTGGGCCAGCGGCCGCACAATTCACGTCGAACTAAGCCGGACATAACTTGGAAATTTAAGCGCTACGACTCCCGGGCGTTGGGCAATTGCGGCTGGTCGGGGTTGAATTGCATGGGTTTTGAGAGGGAAGAGCCAAAGAAATCTCCGTTTTCGATGTAGACGAAAGAGGAGGTTTTGATGGGCCTCAAAACAGTGTCGAAGTGCGGACAAAGGAGAGTCTCGGAGCTATCGAAGTGGAAAACGTCGCGGGCGGGGGGAGCAATTTCAGGGTGCAAATCCCGATCGGATCTTAATCGAAACAGGTCTTGCCTCCGGCCGTGCTGTTGTAAGGATAGCTGGGACTGAGTGTTCATCCGGCGAGGGGGCCGCTTGACCAGGCGGCCCCGTCCGCAGTGACCTCGGGCCCTCGGTTCGCTTCAAGTTCCACTGGGTGCGATGTTGGCTGCCGCCTTGGTGCCCGGCAGCCACCAGTTGCCGGAAATGACGAGCAATACCTGCATTCTGATCGAGTCGCCGTAATAATCCACCCTGACCGGGTAATCTCCGCCGGTAATGCTCGTCCACAGGCTGTTAAGCCAAGCCTGGTTGTTTGAGTTGATCATTGCCTCGACAGCGAAAGGGGCCGTAAAGCAAAGGTCATCAAAAGTCTGATATGCTGTTCCGTTAGGCCCGTTTTTCACATAATAGCCGGCCATGATATTGGTCGGTATGCCGCCGGTTTTTGCCTGAATCCAAGAGTCCTGGGTTCTCAGGGCTTGAAGAATGTCGGTTTTACCGCTCAGAATGAAAGCCATCGGGAGTCTCCATGGCGTACGACAGGCATTGTAATCGAAATCGCCGTCATGGGGCGTTTCGAGGTATGTTCCGGATACAGGCACAAAATTCGAACCGGATTTAACCATGAAATCAGGCATCAGCCCGGTTTTTGCGCTGCCTCCAAAATTATACTGGTACTTCACGATCGAGCAAATCTTCCTGTAAACATTCATCCACTGGGAATGATGGGCGGTGTCCGCCGCTGCAAAAGCCAGAAAGTGATCCACCATGAAGTCGGAGGGACGAGTGTGGTGCATGTCGCTTCCGTATGCCCAGTCGCCGCAAAGCAGGTTCCAATCCTGCCGGTTTACATCTTTGGCCAGTATATCGCCCATAACCGCCAGCGCTTCGGCTTTGTAGTCGATGGCGCCTGAGCTTCCCCACTGTTTGTCGGCGAGCAAAAGTGAATAAGCTATGTCGAGATCTCCGTCCGTTGCGGAATCAACTCCTTCGACATCGACCATATGGCCTCCGCAACTTACCTGCTTCCAAGCCATGAGGTGCGAAGCGATCTTGCTGGGATGCGCCTTAAAATAGTGGAACATTGCGTCAAAGTCCGTTCTGTTAGCCATATAGGCCGAAATGACCATACCGTAGCCGTGGGCTTCGGATACCGTGGCAGGACAGCAGGAAACGGCGCTCGCGCAGCCTTCATTGGTTTTGCATTCGGTTGCAGGAACACAATCATACTGGACGAACTCCTGGACGGGGCTGGTTTGCGGAACGGATTTCACATAATTGGCCCTCCAGCTGTTGTAATGCTTCAGCACCGTGGAATCCCTGGTGGATTGGGACACGTTATCGGGCAGAATAACCCCGCTTGCATATCTGACATGCTGTGGGAAGGGCCTCGTCGGCGTGGCAGCTCCATGAGCAATCTTCGAGCATACCGCTAAAGACGCCGTCAACAGGAGTGCAACGAAAACCGCTGAATACTCTGCAACATTACTTCTCATAACTACCCTCCATGCTTTGGAGCAACGGCGCTCTTATGGGGCGTGTACTCGTATGCGCCGATATCGACCCCGGCGCCCTGAGGACGCGGCACACCACGAATATCCGTTGGGGGTGCATCGACTGAAGACCCCTTGTCAATGGCCGGAGAGTCAGAACGAAGGTCAAAATCGGCATCGGCTGGATTTACGAAACGAGGGTCCCCTTTTACACAAAAAGCGCCGCAAATATCAGTGGGACCGTCAATCAGGTTGTGATCGATCTTCCAATTCGCCGGCGGCTTACTCAGATTCATCCCAATTTGCGAAGAAAGATTCTGTGAGCAGATGTTGTTCCTTACCTCGACATCCCCGGCTTGACCGTTTTCGAGGTAAATTCCGCATCCCCATTGCTTCCCGTTGCCATAAAAAGTGTTGTTTATAATGGTAATCTTCTTAACGGGTGTTGCCGGAAGTACGGGAGCCGACACTTGAAGGCCGTTATAGAAGTTGCTGTAGGAAATGTTGTTGTACACTCTGATATTTTGCAGAAGACCTCCCGCTTCGGAACCTAATGCAATGCCGTCGCTTCCATTGTCATAGAGGATATTTGCATAAATCCGGATATTATAAGTGGGACGACTCTCAGCATCTACATAGATTCCCAGTTGCGTGTCATGTACACGATTGCCGTAGATACGGCCGTTCACTGAGCCGTCCTTGGCGCAGATGCCTTCCTTATCCGGATTGCCGACATTGTGTACGTAATTGCCTCGGACCTCGAAAGAGTCGGTGCCGCCCACGCTGATGCACTCGTTATATATCCCGGTGCAGGCGCGCTCGACTTCGTTGCGGGCGATGAGGACGTTGCTGCTTGCCCAGACCGCGATGCCGGAGGTCACCGTGTTATAGACGTAATTGCCTGCTATGACGATGCCGGTCGACCCGTCGGCCACTATGCCTTGGTCTGTCGAGTTGACTACCCTAAAGCCGGAAACGCTGATGTAACTCTTTGACGCCATATCGAACAGTCCGCAGTACTGCGGGACATTCACGCCCCTTCCGTCAATGGTCACCACCTCTCCCGGAGAAGCGGCGTAACTGATGAACCGGCCGGGAGCGCCCGAACGCCGAGGGACCACCCTCTCGTTGTAGGTCCCGGAGCGGATGTAAACCGTATCTCCCGGCGCAAGGACTATCGCGGCCTTGCCGATCGTCTTCCAGGGATGGGCCATGGTGCCCGGACCGGCATCGCTGCCGGACTTGGCGACATAATAGGTGGCGCCGTGAGCCGCACAAGCCATAAATCCCAACAACAAGCCGGCGGCTGAGAGGAGCAATCTTCGCATTCTTAGCGGCATTGTTATTATAGTCGTCCGCAGTTAAAGGATCATCTCAATACCACTCACCCCGGAGATCCACCAGGCACGTATCACAACTCGCGGGGTCAGCGATTCCCTGGCGCCAATTGCTGCCAAAGAGAACCCGATTTCCGCGATTGCTTACAGTGGCGTGAGGCTCAGCCCAATAAACGCTGTTGTCGTCGCTGTCGGTCGTTGGAGAATAACGGCGGCTGTGGTGATGCGCAATACGGCGCACTTGACCGCTCCCATCCATTCGGAGCGCGAAAACCTCGTTCTCGAAGGGAACCCATGCAGCAGAGCTGTCCGTGAGGCGGCCCGGACCGTCGAAGGTGCTGACGAAGCACCAGCCTGGACACCCCTGATTGCGGCAGGAGATGTGATTGTAAAACCACCATGCCATATTAGTCAGCAGCCGGGTTGTGTGACCATCCCTGAGGCGGAGCGAATCGATATAGGTGACGTTCGCACCCCCATCATAGCCGCCCATCACCAGGACCTCGTCGCCATTGCCGTCGATGCCCAGATCGCTATGCCCATATCCGAGGGGCTTTTGCCACAAGATCCGAAAGTTTCTGTCGTAGACCTCGACGCCATGAAAACGCCCAACCGTGGTATCCGCATAATCCACTACAACGTAGTTGCCGGACGGAGAGATGGAAACCCAGTCGAAATCCGCCAGATTGGCCGGCAGTGTCAACTTAGAGATGACTTTGCAAGCCTGCATATCAAGCACCTGCAAGTTCTTGTACTCGGTTTGCCGGGTCTGATAGTTGTAAATGCGGCATGCCGCCGCGTAGTAGCGGCCGTCCCTGGAAAGGTTTCCTTCTCCCGCAGTATCGGCCCAATCGTACCCCTTGAAGGTGTAAAGAGGGGTGCTGACGGCTGAGGCTATGTCGTATGAATAGAGGGTGTTGCTGTAAGGGACGTAATAGATCACGCCGGGGTTTGTGGGGTGCCACAACACATCGTCTCCCACAACGCCGTTGAGGACCTTCAGGAAGCGGTAAGTCAAGCCATTGAAAAGCATCTCGGTGCCGTCACCCGCCTGGAGCAGCATGCGACTCTCATCAGCGTTCCATGCCTGCCTTTTTGCATAGGTCGGAATGATTCCCGGGTACTTGCCTGCACGAGCGTTCGTCAGCCGCATGACGCTCGTCCCGAAAACCGGATCGGTGAAGGGGACAAGCACAGCGGGCTTTGGAATGTTGGGCTGCGGCAGCCTATTGTGATTCGTCACCCACGTGAAGGCCATGCCGGAGCCGGTGAACAGCGCCATCGACACGATGACTATTAGTAGAGATCTCTTTCGGCCCACATGGTCTCCATAAATGCTGTTAAAGCAGCTTGAGGTAAGGTGATAACAAATTTGACTTTAGTTATGCATTCAAACTGCGTGTTGAGATCGGATTCTGGCCCGAAAAATCCCGCAGCCGCCCTGAGATCTCTAAAAATCACGGGATTTCCTAATCGAACACACACAATGATATTACAGTACGACCGGCTTTTGCAATCTCAAGACGTACCCTTATTCAAATAAAGGATTTGCATTCCCTAAAATTAGTCTATTGAAATGCTGTTCTCAATTGACTACTGTTTCGACGAGTTTGAACAAGAGGAGCTGTTCATGGGACCATTTGACCGTATCACCCAAGAGCCCCATGTGATGGGGGGCAAAGCGTGCATCCGCGGCACGCGGGTTACGGTGGGAATGATCGTAGGCCAAATCGGCGCGGGTCACAGCATCGACGAAGTCCTGTCTGATTACCCCTATCTGGAACGTGAGGACATCATGCAGGCGCTACGCTATGCTGCGTGGCGAGCCGAAGAGCGCGAGGTCGAGTTGTCGGGGACATGAACCTGCTGATCGACATGAACTTGTCACAGCGCTGGGCGAGCGTGCTCGTGGGTGCGGGCTTCGAGACGGTCCACTGGTCCGCAATTGGAAGGAACAACGCCACGGACGCCGAAATCGTGGCCTTCGCCAAGGCGAATGGTACGTTGTCCTCACACACGATTTGGACTTTGGTGCGATCCTTGCTGCAACACACGGCGAGAAACCGAGCGTCGTTCAGATCCGCTCCGACGATGTCAGCCTGGATGTGATCGGCACGCCTGTCATGGTTGCCTTAAGGCAGGTGACCCCTGAGTTGGAGAGGGGCGCGTTGCTCACACTTGATCCAAACCGCCCGAGCCTTGGTTCAGATATTTCATTGTTAGAGACCACCGGTTCGTGTTCACATTGGTTGACCGGTGAAACAAGGTGAAAGAATGGGTGACCCTTACCTTATAAGAGCTGTCATGATCGAGGCTACCGTCGATATTCATCAAAGAAACGGTAGTCAATTTCGTAAATGGTCTTAGGGGTAAGTCCAAGCTGCGTTTGTTCAAAGAGCTGAACCAGCTTATCACCATCGACGAGTTCAATTGGGGGGACTCCCTCGCGAAACGCTTCTTTTCGGGCTTCGTGCGTAAAGCGACCGGTTGTGATGAAGATACCTTTTTGAGCCCGACCTTGCATTGCACCCCTGAAATCGCGGATCTCGGACGGGGACACCGCATCCCTGTATCGTTTAGCCTGAAAAATGACTTTCATACTGACCAAAGCATTGAGCTCGAGGATTCCTTCGCCGTCTATGCCTCCATCTCCGGAACGACCTGTAACAACAACTCTTGTGAAGCCTGATGCTCGCAGAAGACGTTGACATAATCTTTCAAAGCCTTCCGGCGGCAACGATTTGAGAACTTTCAGGAGTGGCTCCTTGTGGGGTTGATCAACTTGAACTTGTGATTCCTGTTCCTCTACGATCTTTAAACCATCTTGTTTATGCTTTTTTGTTACAAATTCTCTATGTATTTTCTTAAAAATATTGAGAACGTCAGCGTCTGTTAGCTGACGTTTAAAGCCGTCCTCTGTAAGGGTCAAGACGTTAGGATGGGACGTGTCAAGAAGACCCTCCCGGATCAAATAAACCTTACTCCATGCAATGAGATTGTCAATTCGGGATACTCCGGTTTTGAATTTCTCGTCCAGCTCTTCATCTGAAATCTCAAGTATCGTGACTAAGCCGTCTTTGAGTTCTGCCGGGCTCGCCGACCCTCCCGATTGGCGTAATACCGCCAAAATAGGTAGAAAAAACTGGACATGCGCTGGCAGGGCTGAGTTCTTTTTCATGGGCCTTACTCTTCGATTCAGTTGACATGCCAAAGCTGGGGATTCTTATTGAGCTGGTTCGTGGCAATATACAACATCTTGGCCCGTTAAAAAAGGATTTCGATCAGCGGCGGAGGCCCGGTTGAGGATAGCTCAAGTCTTGAGGGTTTGGACGGGAGAAAGAGCAAGCTTGAAGTGGCTGCCGCGCGGAGACCCGCTCGTTGGGTTCAGCCAGCCTCTAGATTTAGTGCCCTTCAAACAATGCTTTTGATTCAGACCGTTCAAGGCTAATGCCAAAAGGCTGCTTTCTTGGGGAGGTCCGTTGATTGCCACCCCTCTGGCATGTCCTTGATGCCGTAGCGTACCTTAGTGTTTTTGGAAGGCCGTCCGGATCGTATGTCTGTCTAGTCCCTGAGTTCCTCGCCCCGTACCCCTCATAAATAATCTTGTATATGAGGTGGCGAATTAAATCCTTATTCTATTGGAGTTCTGCCTATGATTGTCATATCATTGCCTTAGCACATTTGGTGAACAGCGGGGTTGCTATAGTGCACGACAAAAATAAGTCGTCATGCCGGCGAAAGCAGGCATCCAGTAAATGATTCGCTGGATGCCGGCCCCGGCTTTCGCCCGCGCTTACTATAGCCGATACCACTTGCTCTGATACTAAAAAATGGTAATAGTACATGCCGTGGACGGTGAAGGTCTCATCCAGGGTTGATAAAAACCTTCGGACATTCCCTCAAAAAGTGAGGGATGCCTATGCGGCTTTGGCACGAGAGATAGAGCTTTACGGTCCCGTGAGGGGGAACTGGCCGAATTACGGTAAACTTGGAACCATCCGGCACCACTGCCACTTAAGAAAAGGCAAGCCCGCCTATGTTGCTGTCTGGGAAGAAGCGGTCGGTGAAGTTCGCATTATAGAGGTGATATATGTCGGCACTCACGAAAAGGCGCCCTATTGAAAATGTCCGGGAAGTAAAATTTAGAGGTCCCTCCGACAAGATACGTCAGCTTACAGATTTTGCCAAATATCTCGGGCTTATCGATACCTCCGAAGGGGTAACTGAAGATTTTCTAACTTGGCGGGAAACTCTCCCGGAGATTACGAATGAAAACATGCCGGGCATATGTCTGCGTGGGGCGAGATATAAGGAAGGCATCACCCAGCGGCAACTTTCCGAGGTGACCGGCATTCCTCAACGCCACATCTCGGAGATGGAGAACGCCAAGCGTCCCATCGGGAAGAAGAATGCGAAGCTCTTCGCCAAAGTCCTGGGGACAGGCTACAAGCTCTTCCTTTGAACACCGGTGAGTAAGAAGAAAACTGAAATGGGGGGCGGGAATCGAACCCGCAATGATATAGACGGGGCAAGGATTTACAGACTTCTGAACGACTTGTGCAACACGGAGTCTTTTGAATGTGAAGGTGGAGGATTTAAACCCGTGACTTCACCTGCAGATATAGACGGGATGAGGACCGTTTTGAACCTGGACCAAAATTGTACCATTTCCGATCGAGTGAACGGCCAAGACCACGAATAAAATTAAAGTGATTCCTCTCTTCAAGGTGGATTTGGAGATGTTGCGAAAGTTGCCGCGTGGATTTCCAAAAATGCACATCTTCAGGCGCGACAAAGGGGGCGGGGGCCAGGTTGCGGGGAACGTGTTCGGAAAAAACATATTCTGTGACACGTGGATGGCTGCCTCTGCGAACCTTGGGATGGAGGGCGTCGATCTGTATGGGGGGACGCGACGCAGTTCAGCGATAGCCCTGAGGGAATACTTGAGTCCCGAAGGAATCAGGCGCTTGACGGATCATGAAACCAACAAGGCTTTTGAGCGGTATTATATGCGTGATTTGGAAGAGTGCCGGTCAGCTTACGCGCTTACAAGATGCAACACGTATGGACGGAAATCCGACTGAGCCAGGATCAGGTTTTGATTTACAGGCAGGGCTGCGCTATTATATACGCGTGCTTCCTGTGCAGGAGAAAATTCACGCGGCCTATAAATCGAGCACTCAAGGAGGGAGAAGTCGTATCCCCCAAGCGGGTACAGGGTTAGGTTGCCTCAATCCGGGATCGAATCGAAAGGAGCAGGGATGCCTATTATCGCCAGATTCTACGGCATTTTGATCAAGATGTATTTCAAAGAACACGGGAAGCCGCATTTTCACGCTCTGTATGGTGAATTTAATGGCGTGTTCGACCTCGAAACATTGGAAATGATAGAAGGCGATCTTCCTCAAAGGGCTGTCCAAATGACAATGGAATGGGGCACAATTTATCGGAAGGATTTGTCGGAAATGTGGAGAAATCAGACATATAAACAACTTCCTGGTCTGGAATAGGGAGTTTAGTATGGAAACATATCCAAAAGTAAGATCTGTGGAAGCCCTCAAGGGGAAGCGGGTCCTCGTGACTTTCAGCAATGAAACCAAGAAGATCTACGATTGTTCTGCTCTGTTGGCCGAAGATACATACAGCGCATTAGAAACTGAGGTGATTTTCAAAAATGTGAAGGCCGATCAGGGAGGATACGGAATCAGTTGGACTGATGAAATTGACTTGGCGGAATCCGAACTGTGGATTAATGGAGTGTCGGTGGAACAGGCTGCCGCGCTGGGCGAAGCGGATTGAAAAATGAGTGGAAAGCGCCAATTCGACATGGATTTACACTCCAGCCGGTGCAACACCAGCGCAACACCGAGCAGTTGTGATTCAAGGGCCACAAGCAGGCGTAAATATTAGCCATTGTAAGTGCCCGGGGGCGGGAATCGAACCCGCCCCGCCAGGCTTTTTGTCAATGCGGTCAGCGAGCGGCAATAATCGCTTTCTTCCTGCTCCCTGCTCTCCGCTCCCCGCTTCCGCGCTAATCGATCTGTTCCACCAGGTAATTGGCGACCCCCATATGTTTGATCTCGTCCTGCTGGGCTTCGATCCAGTCGATATGATCTTCTTCATCCTTCAGTATGGAGTCCAGAAGTTCCCGCGAGCCGTTGTCCGCGAGTTCCATGCAGAGCCGGATTCCATCGTTGTAACTCTTGATCGCCCCATCCTCGGCTTCCCAGTCATTCTGAAGCTGAGCGGGGACTTCTGCGCCGATGCTGATCTTTTTCAAATTGCTCACTATGGGTCTGCCCTCCAGGAAGATTATGCGGGCGATAAGCTTTTCGGCATGTTTCATCTCCTGGATTGCCCGCTCCCTTATTTTGTCATGAAGCCGCTCATAACCCCAGTTCTCATT
Organism: Syntrophobacteraceae bacterium; assembly: GCA_035624985.1. GTDB lineage: Bacteria > Desulfobacterota > Syntrophobacteria > Syntrophobacterales > Syntrophobacteraceae > SbD1. Next base: position 25,837 of record DASPQK010000295.1, read on the forward strand.
CATCTCCGCGTGAACGAAATACTGGTTAATGGCGGTCAGCTCGTCTGAGAGCAGGTCGTTGAGCTTCTCGATGACACTTTCGTTTCCCTTCATTGCATCCTCCTTGGTTAAGTGATTTGATTCAAGACCTCAAGAGGTCCGATTTTGCGGCCCCGCTTTGGAAAGCCTCTGCGATAGAATATGAGTTGCGCTGCCCAGGAAGGCTTCAGCAGCCTCTTCCTCCGATTCGGAAAGGGTCGGGTGCGGATGTATGGACAGGCCCACATCCTCTGCGAGCGCGCCCATCTCGATTGCAAGAACACCCTCGGAAATCATTTCTCCGGCTTCCCGCCCGACGATGCCGACTCCCAGTATCCGCTGCGAATCGGGGTCGATTATCATCTTGGTCATTCCGCCGGTGACGCCCATGGATACAGCCCGACCGGACGCCACCCACGGGAACCTGGTAATCCTGACTTCAATGCCGCGCTTTTTTGCCGCCTCTTCGCTCAGTCCGCAAACTGCGATCTGCGGGTCGGTGTAAAGCACTGCGGGCACGGCCTGAAAATCGAATTCCGAGGGCATTCCCGAGATCGCTTCGGCGGCCACTTTACCTTCAAACATGGCCTTGTGGGCCAGCATGGCCCCGCCCGTCACATCACCGACGGCGAAGATTTTTTCATCCGTGGTGCGCCTCTGCCGATCCACTATTATGAACCCATGCTCGTCCACCCTGACTTTTGTGTTCTCAAGGCCTATTCCATGTGAATTCGGGGTCCTCCCGACAGCCAGGAGCACACGGTCAAACCGCTGTTGCTTTTTCTCGATCTGTCCGCCAAAAGTGACATTGACGCCGCTCTGATCCTCTTCGAGCGCGGTAACGCTCGTGTTGAAGTGAATGGATTCGAAGAGGCCTTTGAGCCGGCCAACAAGAGGCATGGCAAGGTCCGGGTCTATACCGCGCATGAGCTGTCCGTCGTATTCGACCAAAACCACTCTGCTCCCCAGCGCGGCGTAAACCGATCCTGTTTCGAGCCCGACGAAGCCGCCCCCGACTACCAGCAGGCGTTTGGGGATATCAGCCAACTCCAGAGCGCCCGTTGAATCCATGACCCGGCCGCCCGGTTTGAAATCCGCTCCCGCCAGGACGCGGGTTGAAGAGCCGGTGGCTATTATCGCATGCTTGAACCTTATGTGGCTGTCGGCCGAGTTTTGGACTCTCGCGTGAGTTGAATCCTCCAGAGTCGCTTTTCCCTGGACGTAGAGAATCCCGCGGCTTTTGGTAAGCTCGACCAGCCCATTCGCCAGCCGCTCGACGACCTTGTCTTTCCATTTTCGCAGCCGCTCCAGGTCTATTTTCGGCTCGGCGAATGTAATGCCCATTTCAGCCGACCGGTGCGCGTCATACATGAGCTCGGTCACGTAGAGAAGTGTCTTGGACGGGAT
>DASPQK010000296.1:0-42744 GCA_035624985.1 Syntrophobacteraceae bacterium
GTTGGTGCCGGCGATATGGATGAAGCGGAGCTTACTGTGCGGGTTGCCGACCTGGGCAAGGAGGTTGCGCGTGCAGTTCAGACCGAACTTTACTCCGTACTTCTGAAGCCCGTAGAGGTAGTCCAAAGATTGTTGAAAATCCGACACATGAACCTCTTAAGAGTTTTTAGTTTCTGGTTCCCGGTCCCGCGAAGCGCGGGATTAATTCGGCATGGCTCAGGCGCCCCGGCCGGACGCGCCACCGTCAAAAGGAACACGCACAGAGGCGCTTAAAGACCTCGCGAAAGCGCGCAAAGGAGACTAATATCACACTTCGCACGCATTAAAAATAGGCAATAGCGGGCGACTCACACTGCCGGGATGCTAATCCCGAATTGCTCCTTGAAACAATGTGTTAGGGGACTATGCGATTAGAACTCGCAGCTACGATAATAGGGATTGTGAATTTCTTGACTTTACCCGGCAATCCCATTAGATTCGACGACGTTCGTTACCATCTGAAAGGAAATATTATGGCGTGGGAAAGACCGCCCGGAAGACGGGCGCCCGAAAGAGGCGGTCCGCCCCAGGACCTCGAAGAAGTCCTGAGGTGGCTTGCGGAACGATTAAGGTCTTCGGGTCCATCGTCGCGCCGCCCGGTTATGATGCTGGCGGCGCTTGCGATTGTCCTCGTTGTGGGGGTTAATTCATATTATACGGTCCAACCCCAGGAGACGGCTGTCATACAGAGGTTTGGCCGGTATATCGCTACGGCGGAGGCCGGGCTGCACTTTAAGATTCCGTTCGGCGTCGATACGGTGAGCAAGGTCGTTACCGGGAGGGTACTCCAGAGGGAATACGGCTACCGCACAGTGGAGCCGGGAATACGGTCGCATTTCGAGAAGAAGGGCCATGAGAATGAATCTCTGATGCTCAGCGGCGATCTGAACGTCGTAGACGTCCTGTGGACGGTCCAGTACATGATAAGTGACCCCGTGAGGTATCTGTTCAAAGTGAGCGGAGTAGAAGCAACGCTGGACGACATTTCCGAGTCAGTAATGCGCCGGATTGTGGGCAACCATTATTTTGACGACGTATTGACCGTCGGCAGGGCTTCAATAGCGGAAAAATGCAGGAAAGAAATCCAGGAAATCATGGACAGCTATCAGACCGGCATACAGATCGTGGCGGTAAAGCTTCAGGACGTAAATCCTCCCGATCCTGTCAAGCCTGCATTTAACGAAGTCAACGAAGCCAAGCAGGAAAAGGAGCGCACGGTAAACGAGGCGCAGGAGGCCTATAACCAGAAGATTCCAAGGGCCTCCGGTGAAGCTAAGCAGACGGTCACTCAGGCCGAGGGATACGCAACCGAGCGCGTTAACAAAGCCCAAGGCGAAACGAAACGTTTCCTCGATATTCTTTCCGAATATCGGAAAGCATCGGACGTAACGCGCCGCAGAATGTACCTGGATTCCTTCGAGTCCATCATGAGCAAAGCCGGGCAGGTCTATGTGATTGACCGGGACCAGAAAAACATCCTGCCGCTGCTCGACCTGAACAAGCTCAAAGAGGCGGCGAGCGGCAAGCGGGAAGCAGTAGGCGGGAAATGAGAAGCGGGGAGAGTGCAAAAACCCATCGGGCGCTTTGCACACTCAGAGCCCGAGCGCAGGCGCGGACGCCGGAGGGCGGAAGCAGCGAACCGGGAAGCGCCGCAATTTAGAGGTTCTGTTCGTTCTACGGGTCATATTGTTTTTGAAAGGACATAATCATGGTTCCGCGTGAGGCCAAAACAGGGTTAGCGGTGCTTGTGGTTCTGGCGGTAATTGCTGTGTCCTCGTTTTTTGTAGTGAGTGAAACCCAGCAGGTAGTCATCACGCAGTTCGGCCGCCCGGTTGGCGAACCGATCACTAAAGCGGGACTCCATTTCAAAATTCCTTTCATCCAGACGGCCAACTTTTTCGAAAAGCGAATAATGAAATGGGACGGGCGTCCCGATCAGATTGCCACCAGGGACAAGAAGTACATATGGGTGGACACCACGGCGCGCTGGCGCATCCGGGATCCGCTGCTCTTCATGGAGAGGGTGGGAACGTTTGGGACCGCGCAAAGCCGCCTTGATGGAATCATAGACTCGGTGGTGCGGGACCGTGTTTCGGACAACGAGCTGGTGGAACTGGTCCGAAGCGAGGGCTGGGAGGAGGCAAAGCAGTTGAGCGGGGCAAGCGTTCCAGAGCCTCAGATAATCGGGCCGGGTTTTGAGAATGCCGAGCAGAACGAACCGCTCAAGAAAGGCCGTGAACAAATCACGCGTGAGATGGTGGCCGATGCGTCAAAGCTCATTTCCGAATTTGGGATGCAACTGCACGACATACGCATAACGCGCATCAATTACGTGGAGTCAGTCCAGCAGAAGGTTTTTGACCGGATGATTTCCGAGCGCAAGCGCATTGCCGCCCAGTACCGTTCCGAGGGCGAGGGGGAGCGTGCGGCGATCCTGGGTCAGATGGAGCGGGAGCTGGCCAGGCTGACCTCGGAGGCCTACCGGAAATCTCAGGAAATACGCGGCAAAGCTGACGCGGAGGCGACCAGGATATTTGCAGATTCCTATGGACAAGACCCGGAGTTTTTCTCTCTTTACAAGACTTTGGACCTGTACCGGAATTTCAGCAGCAACAGTTCGTTGCTTCTAACCACAGATGCCGATTTCTTCAAGTATTTGAAGGGCAGCGGCGAAGCGCCCCGCAAATAGAGCTGGAGTGTGGCTATGATATTTTACGAGGAAAATCCGGCCGAAATTGTCGAGGCAGACGCAGTGGTGGGCATTCCCAGCTCAAATGAGGGTGAGACCATAGCAATGACCACTGCACAGGTGGACAAAGGTCTTCTGGAGTCCTTTCCAGGTATGCGGTGCGCCATAATAAACTGTGACAACAACTCATCGGACGGCACGCGGGAAGCGTTCTTCTCGGCGCCGGGAAGCGTTCCGAGGCTATACGTTTCATCCGAACCCGGGAGCCGCGGCAAAGGGAGGAATCTGCACAATTTTTTCGAAAGGGCCGCTCGTCTGAACCCCAAAGTCCTGATAGTCATAGAAGCCGACATAAAGAACATATCACCCATCTGGATTCGGAACCTGGGGACGCCGATACTCAAGGGAGCGGGGTTCGTCTGCCCTCTCTATGTGAGGCACAAATATGAAGCTACGCTCACCAGTTCGGTGATTTATCCGCTGTTCCGCTGTCTTTACGGCCGACGGGTGCGCCAATGCACCGCGGGCGACTATGGTTTCAGTCCCAAGCTGCTTGACTCTTATCTCAATCCGCCTTTCTGGGGCCAAATGCTCGACAATTTCGGGATCGATATCTTTATGGGCAATGTGGCGCTGACCTCCAGGCTTCCAATCGTTCAGTCAGTTATGGGAATTCCCAAGGTGCATCGGCAGGTGGAGGGCGACTGGCAACTGTCGGTGATTTTCCACGAAGTAGTGGGCACTATTTTCGACCTGATGCAGGTCTATGACGGTTTCTGGCAGCAGGTGAAATGGAGCAAACCGACCGCGCTCTTTGGTACGGACCTCCAGGAAGTTGAAACGCCCCTGCCGGTTGACATTAATACAAAGCGACTCCACGAGATGTTCCTGGAAGGTTTCAACAAATATTTCGGACTCTGGGAACAGGTTTACGGACCGACGGTGGCGCCCAAGCTCCAGGAAATAAGATCGATTGAACTTCAACATTTTTCCTTTCCTGCCCAATTATGGATGACCATTCTTTTCGATTCGGCGGTCGCCTATCGAAGGATGTCATCTGCGGAAAGGATAAGCCTGCTGGATGGACTTCTGCCGCTTTACCTGGGTAAGGTGCTTTCCTACGTGAAGAAAACCGAGCGGATGTCGCTCCAGCAGGCTGAAGAACACATCGAAAACGAGTGTGTTATGTTCGAGGAAAACAAGCCTTATATCATAAGGGTATGGACTAAGGGAGAAATGGGGTGAGCTATGCCGAAGATCCTTGTTGTCGATGATGAGGAACACATCAGGCTCCTCTATTCCGAGGAACTCAAAGAGGCCGGTTATGAGGTCATCACGGCGGAGAACGGCTACAGGCTTTTGGAGAGAATCGAAGAGGAAAAACCAGACCTGGTTGTCCTCGACATCAAGATGGTAGATTACAATGGCCTGGATCTCCTTCAGGACATCCGCAACCAGTTCTATGACCTGCCGGTCATACTATCGACCGCATACGACACTTTCAAAGAAGATATGAAATCGATCGCCGCCGACTTCTATGTCGTAAAGAGTTTTGACCTTACCGAACTTAAGAAAAAAATCGCCATGGCGCTCGAGACCAGGCTCCCCGGTTGAAGTCCGATTATCGCCATCACATGCCTGTCTTAAGATAATCTTGAAACCCTTGCCGTTGGTGATATATAGGTCTTTTCGGTCCTATAGACCCTGCAGGTCCAATCGGCTCACTGGGGAAGGATGGGGAAATGTCTTACAAACATGAACCAGCGTGCCCAGCCAAACCACGCTTCCTGTCAGTGCGTAACCGGCTCAAATCGTTGATCGGCGGGTCTTTGCAGTCTGTGGCAGGATATCGTGAGATGAAGGCGCAGGTGAGTATCGAGCTTGAAATACCCAGGAGCATTCAACACGGGGATTACGCTTCGAATATTGCGCTTACTCTTAGCAGGCCGCTGAAGCGAAATCCCGGGCGGCTCGCATCTGAAATCGCCGCCAACCTCGATCGATCAGGCGATCTGCTCGAAAAGGTGGAAATAGCCGGGCCGGGATTCATCAATTTTTTCATCAAGCCTGCGGCCTGGTATGGAGTCATCGGTGAGATTCTGGACTGTCCTCGCGAGTACGGCAGGCTCGTTGTCCAGGGAGGTCGGGAGGTGCAGGTGGAGTTTGTGAGCGCAAATCCCACCGGCCCTCTTCATATAGGCCACGGCCGGGGGGCCGCCGTAGGCGACGCGCTCGCAAATATTTTGGAAGCTCGAGGCTGCCGGGTCCAGCGTGAGTACTACATAAACGACGCCGGAAACCAGATGGACACCCTGGGCCGCAGCCTCTATTTCCGCTGCCGGCAGGAGCTTGGGGAGAGTATCGAGTTCCCCGATAACCATTATCGGGGGGAATACATGCGGGAGCTTGCCCGCGACTTCCTTTTGGAGTATGGGGACCGTTTCTTCAGCGCTTCCCTGGAGGAGGCGCCTCCGGTTCTTAGCGGGTACGCTTCCAGTCGCATCCTGAAGGGAATCAAGGAAGACCTGGGCATTTTCGGGGTTCATTTTGACAACTGGTTCAGCGAGCGCGAACTTCACGACAGGGATTTGGTCGGCAAGACCGTCGAATACTTAAGAGAGCGCGGATTTATTTACGAAAGAGAAGGGGCTGTCTGGTTCAGGAGCACCGCGTTCGGTGACGAAAAGGACCGTGTGGTGGTGAGGGCGAACGGAGCGAGCACTTACTTCGCTTCAGACCTGGCGTATCACCTGGACAAATTCAAACGCGGCTTCGAGTCGGTAATAGATATATGGGGCGCGGACCATCATGGATACGTGGACAGAATGCTGGCAGGGGTGCAGGCGATCGGGCGAACCAAAGGGGACCTTCGGATCGTTCTTGTGCAACTGGTGAACCTGCTGCGCGGGGGCGCGCCCGTGGCAATGAGCACGCGTGGGGGAGAGTTCATTACGTTGAGGGAAGTCGTCGATGAGGTAGGAAGAGACGCAACCCGTTTTATTTTTCTCACACGTCGCACGGACAGCCCTCTGGATTTCGACCTTGAGGTCGCGAAGGCCCAGAGCAATGATAATCCCGTCTTTTACGTGCAGTATGCCTACGCACGACTTTGCAGCGTTTTTGAAGTAGCCCGGGAGCGAGGAATTCAATTCGACTGGCGCTCGATAAGCGAGCAGACGCTGCACCTCTTGCAAGTCAGGCAGGAATTTGAAATAATAAAGATGCTCGAGCAATACCCGGAAATAATTTCCGAATGCGCCAGATCGCTCGAGCCGCACTATATTCCATACTATCTGCACCAACTTGTGTCCCTTTTTCACAGCTATTATCATGACAACCGCATCCTGAGCGAGGATGCGGAACTGAGCAAGGCGCGGCTCTGTTTGTCTAAAGCGGTACAAGAAGTTATCGCCAATGCACTGGGGCTTCTCGGGGTGAGTGCGCCGCAGAAGATGTAGAGGGATGCGATGATTCGCCCAAAGCTTGTCGTTGTGAGCTCTGACCGTGACGATCAGGGCCGCTCCTTTCGGGACGGCAGAGGATACCGGTTCGAGGTGAGCAGAAACAAGTTGATTTTCTGTGCGCTGGGTTTCGTTGCGTCCCTTTGTTTTATGTTCACTCTGGGCATTTTTGTCGGCAGGGGAGTGTCAGTTGTGAGCTCGGATGATTATTCCATCAAAGGCCGATTCCTGCGATTTTTGGGATTGCAGAACCAGACGGGCAACCCTTTGCCGGGATCTGCCGCAACCTGGGAAGACCCCAGGAAGATGCTCGAATCACTCAATTACTATGAAGATTTGACGCACAAAGGCGTGATGTCCCCGGAGCTTCGATCACGCCCGGTTTCCAACGCCCCTCAGTCGGAAGCTCACCAGGCGCAGACCCCTGGGGGGGCGTCCAAAGCGATTGAGTCCCCTGCGGCAATGGTTGTAAGCGAACCTCCAAAAGAAGGGACAAAGCGGTCTGGTGCGATACGAAGTGTTGAAAACCGCGCGGAGTCTGCCGAAAAACCTTCCGTTCGCCAGCCGGACAAGTCCCAGACGGTGGAAAACGGCGCCGGCATATATACGCTGCTGGTTGCCTCATTGAAAGAACCTGATGCACAGGCGCTGATTGAAAAGCTGAAGGCCAAAGGATATTCGCCCCGAGTCGAATCGCTCGATCTGGGGGCATCCAGATGGAACCGTATCCTGCTGGGCTCTTTCGCCTCGCGCGAAGCCGCGATAGAGTTCGCCGATGAGTTCAACAGGAAGGAACACCAGGCAGCGCTGGTGACGAGCAGTTCGAACTAGCGTTGTGCTTCGGCCTCCGGCGGAGGGGAAGAAGATGCAAAGTATTCAGGCCGTTAGAGGCATGAATGATATACTGCCCGATGCTGTTGGCTGGTGGCGAAGGGTTGAAAACGCGGCGCGGGAGGTCCTCGAAAGCTTCGGCTACCGGGAGGTGCGGACCCCTTTGGCTGAGAAGCTCGAACTTTTCGCTCGAAGTATAGGGGAGAGCACCGATATCGTCGAAAAAGAGATGTACGCTTTCCAGGACCGCAACGGCGAATGGATTGCTCTGCGTCCGGAGGCCACGGCTTCAATCGTCAGGTCCTATATCCAGCATGGGCTTCATTCGGATTCGGCTTTGCGCAAGCTTTATGAAATCGGTCCGATGTTTCGGCATGAACGTCCTCAGAAGGGTCGCTACCGGCAGTTTCATCAGATTGATGCAGAGGCTTTCGGGACTGACAGCCCGATGATCGATGCCGAAATGATGCATATGCTGAGCCTGTTGGTCGAGCGAATCGGCATTTCCGGGGTCATCCTGCACGTAAACACGCTTGGCTGCCCTGAGTGCAGGCAAACTTACAAGGAAATCCTCAAAGGTTTTTTGAAGGAAAAGGCAGACCTGTTTTGCCCCGATTGCGTGCGCCGCCGTGAGACCAATCCTCTGCGCGTCTTTGACTGCAAGGTTGAAAAGTGCCAGGCGCTGCTCGATAGAGCTCCCATGCTGATCGATTATGTCTGCCGGGATTGCCGGGCGCACTTCGACGCGGTAAAAGATTATCTGGACAAGCTCGCGACGCGCTATGAGGTGAACCCCCGAATCGTTCGCGGCCTCGATTATTACATGCGTACCACTTTTGAAGTGATCTCGGACCGGCTGGGCGCCCAAAACGCAATCGGGGGCGGCGGCCGCTACAATGGTTTGGTACGCGATCTGGGCGGACCCGACGTTGCGGCTATAGGCTTCGCCATTGGCGTGGAACGTCTGATCATGCTGCTTCAGCAGGAGCGGGAGCAAATCTTGCGCGCGCCTCGTTTTTTTTTAGTCGGACTTGGGGAAAAGCCTCTCGAAAAGGCTTTTTTGCTCCTCCAACAGCTTCGCGGTCGTGGCCTCGAGGCTGAAATGGATTATGGGGGGCGCAGTCTCAAAAGCCAGATGCGCCGTGCCGATAAATCCGGGGCAAGGTATGTTCTGATCCTTGGGGAAAACGAGCTTGTGCAGCGCCAAATCCAGGTGCGCGACATGCTGGCTGGAACTCAGGAACTATTGCCTCTCGATGCTATAGTTGAGGGAGTTGAAGGATTGAGGGATTAAGGGATTCAGGGAGTCGCAGGGTTTTAATTGCCAGATTCCCGAATCCCTCAATTCCTGAATTTTGCTATTCGTGAATCAGTTTTTTGGAGGATAGCCGCGTGAACCTGCTCGAACCCCAGATACCGGATGATTCCACTGACTTTGAAGAAAGGTCGGTCACGCTTGACCGGCTTGGCGAATGGCGAAAGACCTTTGACTGCAACAGCCTCAGGGCCGAGCACGTCGGCAGGGAAGCCGTGCTCATGGGATGGGTGCTGAGGAGGCGCGACCACGGGGGGCTGATATTCGTTGACTTAAGGGACCGGCAGGGAATCACCCAGGTTGTATTCGATCCGCAGATCGGCCGGGAGGCGCACGAACGAGCAGGGGAACTTCGAAGCGAGTATGTCATGGCGGCCAGAGGCAGGACGCGCTTTCGCCCAGAGGGGATGGCCAATCCGAAGCTGCCTACTGGGGAAATCGAGGTTGCCGCAACAGATCTGCGAATTCTCAACACTTCCAAAACACCTCCTTTTCAGGTTGAAGACGACGTGGAAGCGAGCGAGAGCATACGGCTAAGATACAGGTACCTGGATCTGCGCCGCCCGAAGATGTTCGGCAACCTGCTGCTGAGACACAAAACGGCCCAACTTACGCGCAGCTACTTTAACGAGTTGGGTTTCATCGAGGTTGAGACCCCGGTGCTCACGCGCTCTACGCCTGAAGGGGCTCGAGATTACCTGGTTCCGAGCCGGGTCAATCCCGGGAAGTTTTTTGCCCTGCCCCAGTCGCCCCAGCTTTTCAAACAAATTCTCATGATCTCGGGGTTCGACAGGTATTATCAGATCGTCAAGTGCTTCCGCGATGAAGACCTGCGGGCGGACAGACAACCCGAATTCACGCAGCTTGACCTGGAAATGTCCTTCGTAGGCGAAGAAGACATCTTTCAAATCATCGAGGGTTGGCTGGCCAGATTGTTAGGGGAGCTGATAGGATTTTCCGTCAATGCCCCGTTTGCGCGCATTACTTACAGCGAGGCCATGGACCGCTACGGGACTGACCGGCCCGACATGCGTTTTGGCCTCGAGATGAGCGAAATAACCGACATCGTTTCGAAATCCGAGTTCCGGGTTTTCCGGGAGGCGATTGAACGGGGCGGGATGGTCAAGGCGCTCCGCGTCCCTGGGGGCAGGGACCTGTCAAGAAAAGAATTGGACGATATGACAGATTTCATCAAAATTTTCGGAGCCCAGGGAATGGCCTGGATCAAGATTCAGGCTGAAGGCTGGCAATCGCCGGTAACCAAGTTTCTGCCTGAAGGGGTTCGAGAAGCGCTTTCGCAGCGCCTCGGCACAGAACACGGAGACGTTTTGCTTTTTGTGGCCGATCAGCCTAAGATCGTAAACGATTCCTTGGGCAATCTTCGGGTTCGTCTTGGCCAGCAGTTGGGTCTGATCGATCCTGATGAATTCAATTTTGTCTGGATTACGGATTTTCCGCTTGTCGAATGGGACCACGAAGAAAAACGCTACACTTCGGTCCATCATCCATTTACCTCGCCTGCCGAATCCGATATAAATCTGCTCGAAACGCACCCCGAAAAGGTGAGGAGCAGGGCATACGATTTAGTGCTCAACGGCATCGAAATCGGGGGCGGCAGTATTCGTATTCACCATCGGGATATCCAGAAGCGGGTTTTCGACGCGCTGGGGATCTCGGTTGAGGAGGCACAGGAAAAATTCGGGTTTTTGCTCGAAGCGCTTCAGTTCGGGGCGCCTCCCCATGGTGGGGTCGCCTTTGGACTTGACCGGCTGGTGATGCTCCTGTGCGGGTGCAGCTCGATTCGTGACGTGATCGCGTTCCCCAAGACACAGAAAGCGACTTGCCTGATGACCGCCGCGCCGTCCGAAGCCGATCTCAATCAGCTTTTGGAACTGTGCCTGAAGGTGGAAGGCAGGAAATAGAACAATATGTCGTATAGCCGTATTTAAGGATTTAGCATGGCTCTTTGGAATCCAAGGAAACGAGTGCTCGATTACCAAAACCCGGAGTTTCGGCGCATGGAGGTGCAGGAGGCGGCCGAGCCCAACCTGATTCGGGAGGTTTTCCCTTATGTTGAGGTGCCTCGAATCGCGTTCGACCATAAAATGCTGCCCATCGATCCGGCGGACGATATATTCATAACGGATACGACCTTTCGTGACGGCCAGCAGGCGCGGCCTCCTTACACGGTCAAGCAGATCGAGCACATATTCGAGCTGCTTCACCGCATATCCGGGCCCAATGGAGTCATTCGCCAGTCCGAGTTTTTCCTTTACAGCGACAAAGACCGGCAGGCGCTGGACGCCTGTCTTGCCAAAGGCTATGAGTATCCGCAGATAACCGGATGGATCAGGGCTGTTGAGGAGGACCTGAACCTTGTAGTCCAGCGGGGACTGAAAGAGACGGGTATCCTGAGCTCGGTCTCCGATTACCATATATTTCTCAAACTCAACATGGACCGCAGGACGGTGCTCGAAAAATACCTCAGGACTGTCCGCGCCGCACTGGACAAGGGCATTGTCCCGAGGTGCCATTTCGAGGACGTCACACGTGCGGATATTTTCGGGTTCTGTATTCCCTTTGCTATCGAACTGATGCGCCTGAGAGAACAGAGCGGCATGGACATCAAGATTCGTTTGTGCGACACGCTCGGCTTCGGCGTGACCTATCCGGGGGCGGCCCTGCCCAGGAGTGTCGCGAAGCTTGTGAGGGCCTTTATCGATGATGCGGGGGTTCCGGGGCACCTCCTCGAATGGCACGGCCACAACGATTTCCACAAGGTTGTGGTAAACGCCGCAACTGCCTGGCTCTACGGGTGCGGCGGGGTCAACGGGACTCTGCTCGGCTTTGGCGAGCGCACGGGCAATGCCCCTATAGAGGGCCTCATTTTCGAATACATAGGGCTAAAGGGTCAACCCAACGGTGTGGATACAACCGCGATTACGGATATCGTGGAATACTTTCAGAGTGAACTCGGCTATGCGGTACCCCCGAATTATCCGTTTGCGGGTGAACAGTTCAACGCGACGCAGGCGGGCATCCATGCCGACGGGCTGGTAAAGAACGAGGAAATATACAATATTTTCGATACGCAGAAACTCTTGAAGAGACCGATCTCCATCGCGGTTACGGACAAGTCCGGTGTGGCGTCGATAGCCTATTGGGTGAACCACCGCTTGCGGCTGGATGAAGAGCGGCGGCTTGACAAAAGGCATCCCGGCATTCTAAGGATCCACAAGCGTGTGATGGCCGAGTATGAGATGGGGCGCAATACTTCTATCTCCAACGACGAACTGGAACGGTGGTCGAGGCGATACCTGCCCGAGTATTTCATTTCCGAATTCGACCGGCTCAAGCAGCGCGCTTACGCTCTTGCCGCTCACCTTGTGGCGGAGGTCGTCGAAAGCGAGGCGATAAGGAGCCTTGACCCTGAGAAACAGGAACCGCTGCTGTATACTCTTTTGGAACTCAACCCCTTCATTCAGTATATCTATGTGACTGACCGGCAGGGGCGCAAGATTACCCGCAACATCACGCATATCGTGGATAAATCGAAATATGAAAACGCCAGAGTGGGAGAGGACCTTTCCGATCGGCCCTGGTTTATCGAGCCCATGAGGGACGGCAAAGTACACGTGACCGACTTTTACACTTCGCTTCATACGGGAGCGCTCTGCATAACGGTTTCAGCCCCGATAAGAGACCAAACCGAGGAGATCGCGGGCATCCTCGGTATTGATATCCGCTTTGAAGACCTCGCCAAGATGGAAAAGAACGGTGAGATTTAGCAATTCACGGGCGGATGCATTCTCATGCGAAGCCTTGAAGAAAGCAATATCTCGCGCGAAGCTTAAAGTGATACCAAGTTACGTTCAAGATTGGGCGGGGATAAACCCCATAAGCGCTCCAATAAGCGCGTAAGTTATTGAATTTACTGATGGCAGGATCAGGATTTCGTCACACCAGCGAAAGCGGGGGTCCAGTGCATTACTCATTGATTCTACAGGAAAAAACAAAAATCTGGATTCCCGCTCCCCGACTCAAGCCCTCGGGGACAGGCTTTCGCGGGAATGACGTCCCTTTTCCTTGCAGAGCCTCACCCTTATTTGAGCGCTTACAGGGATAAACCCTTGCGCCTCAACCCTACGTGGGGAAGGGGGAGCGCAGCGAATGCGTCGCGCGATGTATGCCCTCCCGATCACATCGATCTTGAACGCAATTATCCATGATGCTTCGCCTCACCCGCGAAGCATGAAAATGGTATTTTCAAGGTAATTATCCATGATGCTTCGCCTCACCCGTGAAGCATGAAAATGGTATTTTCAAGGTAATCGTCATGCCGCGGGCGACACCCGCGAAGCATGAAAATGGCTATTTTCTACGTAACTTGGTGTGAGATGAGTTTTATCCGGGGTTTTCGCGGTTTCGCATGAAAAGATCTCTGGGGGGGAGCTAGTGGGCGGCCGGAAGATCCAAAGATCATGCGTTCTTGTCAGTCTTTGCCTCTTGCTTGCCGCCTGTGTTAAACATTACCCACCGCCTTCAGAACAGGCGCCTCCCGGACTGAAATCCCAAAGACCTTACCGGATAAACGGCATTTGGTATTATCCTCTTCCCAGCGCGGAGGGCTACGTGGAATACGGCCTGGCGAGCTGGTATGGGCCCGAATTCAATGGAAAGCCCACCGCATGCGGAGAACCTTACAACATGTGGGCGGATACGGCAGCCCACAAAATACTGCCCCTGGGGACCTGCGTGAAGGTGACCAACCTTGAGAACGGCAGTTCCACCATTTTGAGAATTAACGACCGCGGGCCGTTTGTGGCGGGACGAATTATCGATCTTTCCGTCAAAGGGGCCAGTGACTTGGGTTCCTACACGAAGGGGCTGGCAAGGGTGAGGGTTGAGGCCGTCCAGTGTGCGGCGCCGCTGGTCGTGGGCAACGTCACCTATTGGAAAGCGGACCCTGTCCCCTCGTTCAGATACGGCAGATTCGCCGTACAGATAGGAGCGTTTCGCGATCCGGCTAACGCGTACAGGCTAAGAGATAAGATGAGCAAAGAGGTCCGCGAGGTGAGGGTTACGGACCGGCCTATTAGAGACGGGCTGTGGTACAGGGTGCAGGCCGGTTCATATACTGACCTTGTCGTTGCCAGCGAGGAAATGAACAGGTTCAGGTCGAACGGTTTTCCCGATGCTTTTGTCATAGCTGTTGAAGGACAATGAAGGTGATCGAAGTCATTGCATATCCGTCGGAGGAAGCGCAACGGAAGATTTCGGCGATAGGTTCGCGCAGGCCGGGTGCCGACCCGGTGGTGGAAGCGAAGGTTTTGGAGATAATCAAGGCGGTCAGGTCCGAAGGCGATGCAGCAGTGCTTCGCTACACACGCCGGTTTGACGCTCCGGGACTGGAGGAAGGGCGGCTGAGCGTGCCGGCTGAGGAGATAGAGGCCGCATGCGCGGAGGTGGATTCGGATTTTATTTCCATCGTCCGGGCGGCCATGTGCAATATTGAGGATTTCCATAAACAGCAACTGCGCCACTCTCATTTCATTACCAGGCCGGACGGGACATTCCTCGGGCAGATAGTAAGGCCCGTCAGGGCGGCCGGGGTGTATATCCCCGGAGGGCAGGGTGGTGAAACTCCCCTTATCTCATCGGTCCTGATGAATGCCATACCCGCTCGCCTGGCTGGGGTTTCCGACATCGCGATGGCTACCCCCCCACGAAAGGACGGCAGCATAAACCCATATCTGCTGGCCGCTGCTCACGAGGCGGGTGTGGGCCGGATTTACAGGGCGGGCAGCGCATGGGGCATTGCGGCTCTAGCCTGCGGGACTGAATCGATCCGGCCAGTCGATGTGATCGTGGGTCCCGGAAATATTTTCGTGGCGCTGGCTAAAAAGATCCTGTCCGGGGAGGTGGGCATAGATATGATTGCCGGTCCGAGTGAGATTCTGGTCCTGGCCGACTCGAGCGCAAGGGCGGACTATATTGCGGCGGACCTCCTCAGCCAGGCCGAACATGACACAATGGCGAGCGCGATTTGCATAACCACCAGTGAAAACCTTGCCGGGGAAATCTCGCTAAGCCTGTCCAGGCAGTTGGCTTTGCTGCCAAGAAGCGCGACGGCGGCTACTTCGATCCAGCGCTACGGAGCTGTCTTCGTGGTAAAGGACCTGGATGCAGCTTTCGAACTTGCAAACTCCATAGCGCCCGAACATTTGGAACTGCACCTCGAAGAACCGCTTTCCTGGCTCGGCAAGGTCGAAAACGCCGGGGCCGTTTTTATCGGAGAGCATACTCCGGAGCCTGTCGGAGATTACTTCGCCGGCCCCAATCACGTGCTTCCGACCGCCGGGACGGCCAGGTTCGCTTCGGCGCTGGGGGTGGATGATTTTTTGAAAAAAACCAGCGTGATCGCCTATTCGCACGCCGCCTTCAAGCGGGACGCCGAGTCGATTATCCGCCTCGCAGAACTTGAAGGGCTTAAAGCGCACGCCGAGGCGGTGCGCATTCGGATCGGGAAGTAGCGACCATTTCGAAGAGGAGCCCGATGAGTCACATTTTGCATGCCTGCCCGCCAATAGTTCCCCGTGACGATTGCCGCCTTTTCGAGTTTTAGAAATCCGTCATATTCGTATCGTCGAAAGGGATGATGCTTTCAGCTTTGGTGCGTTCGATTGGATATGCGGGGCTCAGGGCTTTATGGGTTCCGCTGATTTTTGCGCCGGCTTTTTTATCGACGCTTTTAGCAGGCAAAACAAGTCTTCCCAAGCCTACCGGCTGTTCATTCGCCCTTTTGGCCACCCTGAGATTCTTTTTAGCCTTCGAACCATCTGCGCCGACCACAGCAACGAGCTTACCGATAAAATCTTTCATATACTCCGCTTGGGCACTCATCTCTTCGGAAGCGGAGGCGGATTCTTCGGCATTTGAAGCATTTTGATGAACCACCTTTTCCATTTCGCTGACGGCCCGGTTGATTTGTTCTATCCCTTTGGCCTGTTCGTTAGATGCGGCGGTTATCTCCCCGACAAGCTCACCCATTGTCGTTATGCCTCCGGCAGCCTGGGAAAATTCGGAGCTCGTCTTTACCACCACTTCCGATCCGTCAGTGACTTTCTTGACCGTGTGTTCTATGAGCCCGGCGGTATTCTTTGCCGCTTCAGCGGCCCTCATGGCTAAATTTCTCACTTCGTCGGCAACCACGGCAAAGCCCGCTCCGGCTTCTCCTGCACGCGCTGCCTCCACTGCCGCGTTAAGGGCGAGCAAGTTGGTTTGGAAGGCGATTTCATCGATGGTCTTGATTATCTTGGATGTTTCCTGGCTGGCGCGGGAGATCTCCCCCATCGATGCAGTAAGCGTTTCCATCGACTGACCGGCCCGCGCGACGGTCTCTTTGGTACCGGACATCAGTTTGTTGGCCCGATTTGCGTTGTCTGCATTCTGTTTTATCATGGAAGACATTTCTTCAAGTGACGAGGAGGTCTCCTCGATGGCAGCCGCCTGTTCGGATGCTCCTTGAGCGAGCTGTTGGCTTGAGGACGAAACCTGGCCGGACGCGGCGGCTACCTGAGCGGCACTCTCGGCCAAACCTTTAGTGATGCGCCGGATGGGTTTTGAAATGCTGCTGCCAATCAAGCCCGCAATCACGAGGCTGAGGATCAGGAGAATACCGGCTTCGATACCGAGATTCTTTTCAAGTTTCCAAACTTCTTTCATAATGTCATCAAAAAAGGTTCCGCTGGCAATTGCCCACTTCCATTCAGGGATGCTTTTCACGTAGGAAATCTTTGGTCTTTCTATGCCTGCGGCGTCTTTCCAAAAGTAGGTTAAAGTGCCTCCACCTTTCTTGGCTGTTTCGATAATATTGACAAACATCTTGTCCCCTCTGGCATCTTTCAGATCAAGGATGTTTGTCCCTACCAACTCCTTCCTGGGATGTGCAAGCATATTGCCGTCCCAGTCATTGACCCAAAAGTATTGATCGGAGTCGTAGCGCAGCGCGGAAATAGAATCCAAGGCCCGTTTTCGAGCTTCTTCTTCCGAGATTTCGCCAGCCTTGGCGTGGGTCTGATATTTATTAATCATGGAAGTGGCTGTTTCCACAAGTCGTCGTGTTTGTTCTTCGCGTTCATGCTTGAGCGCGGTTGCAATAGAACTAGCGCTGATTATGAAAATACCGGCTATGCCCAGCCCTGCAATACCTATAAGCAAGTATATCCGAGCGTTTACGTTCAAGCGCGCAAGCAGCCTCGCAAACATGGCAACTCCTTTCGAGAGGTCTGAAAATCAGCTTCGATTAGATTGACCCTGGCTAGAATTGCTAATCGGCAATTCCATCTGCGAGCTTCAAATTTTTTTTGCATGAAAGCAAGAACTTGCCGTGAACACCTACGGAAACCGGACGAAGATCATCGAAGGACACGTTTCTACAACTCAGTCCTGTGCACTCAGTCCCTGTCTTAACACCCAGTCAAGATATTGCGGCAGTCCGCGAGCGACGGGAAAGGATATGATTTCGGGGACTTCGTAGCTGTGCAGTTCCCTTATGCGTTCTTGCAGGACCTCGAACTGTGATGTTGCGGCCTTGATGATTATAAGGCATTCCTGTTCGTCGTGAATTTGCCCCTGCCACCGGTAAATAGAGCGGATGCGGGGCACTATGCTGGCGCAGGCGGCAAGGCGCAGTTCCACCAGTGACCGCGCAATCGTGGCGGCTTCCTCTTCACTTCCTGCTGTTACAAAGACGATGGAAATTTCGTCCATTTTCACTGTCTCCTCTCCGCGCCGTACATGTTGAGGGATGGTGAGGTACGGCCAATCGGACATCCGCGGTACAGGCCATGTTCCATGCTGTTACGCTCAGTTCTTAGCAAGGCGCGACCAGTAGCGGCCGTTTTCCCGTCCGGTTTCAATCGGAATGCCAAAAGCCTCTGAAAGCAGGTCGCCCCTTAGTATTTGGTCTTTTTGGCCCTTTGCTGCGCAGCGACCGGATTTAAGCAACAGGACATGGCTGAAGGCAGGCATGATTTCCTCGAGATAATGGGTGACCAAAATCATCGAAGGGCCTCCGGGAGTGCTGCCCAGGTTCTCGAGGGTCGCCAGGAGCTTTTCTCTGGAAACCAGGTCCAACCCTCCGCAGGGTTCATCCAGGATGAGAAGACGCGGCTTATGAATGAGCGCTCTGGCTATGAGCAGACGCTGTTTTTCTCCCTGAGAGAGCACAGCGTAAGGAAGATCGAGTATATTGTCGCACTGGAGCCTTGCGGCAAGGTCGGCGGCTTGTTTGAAATCTCCGGCTTCAGGCTTGTCGAAGATCCCAAGGGAGGCGTATTTCCCGCTCACAATGAATTCAAGAGGCATCTGGGAGGGCGGAACCTGGGCCTGAAGAAAAGACCCTACCCAGCCGATTTTCCTTCGCAAAGCGCGTAGGTCGACCTCACCGAAGCGTTGTCCCAAAACTGTTACATCGCCCGATGTCGGCCAGAGGTATCCGGCGAGGACCTGGAGCAGGGTCGTCTTTCCGGACCCGTTTGCGCCGAGCACGACCCAATGTTCACCAGGTCTTATCTCCCAGGAAATATCCTCAAGAATTAGCCTTCGGTTCCTTACGAACCTGATATTTTTAATGCTGATCCAGGGATTTTCCATTTTGCACTATCACTTTGTTTTCCGAGATATCTTCCTTATGTTCCCCCGAAGACTATTCCGAGTGCCGTGGCGCTTTCCATTGTCCCCTTTTTGCTTCCTCGCGCACCGTGACGGCCTGCACGGATTGGCCGATCATTCCAGTCCTCCATCTTCAGCAAAAGAGTAATACTGGTCGTGGCCGGCAATGATGATATGATCGTGGACTACTATATCCATCTCGCCAAGTATGGTTTTTAGTCTCTGGGTAAGTTGCCTGTCGGCGGCCGAGGGCAGCGGACTGCCTCCGGGATGGTTATGGGCCAGGATTACCGCAGTAGCGCGATGCTTCAGGCTGACTTCAACTATCTGCCTGGGGAAGACAGCGGTCCGGTTCACGCTTCCCTTCTGGACCTGCTCGACGGCTATCAGCTTGTTTTGACTGTCAAGGGCGAGCACGCAGAAGACTTCGTTTCTCTGCGTGCCAAGAAAGGCCCGCAGGTATGAAACCGCGCCCTGAATTGAAGCGAAAGTCTGCTGGCCGCACCAGCGGCTCGACTGGTAAGAATCGAACAGGCGGGGTATAAGAGCAATCAATACTGCGGCATATTCCCCGATACCCTTTACCTCGCGCTGGAGGACCTCGGCAGGGACATCGAACACCGAGGCGAGATTGTTTCCGAACTTATTGAGAAGGTCCTTTGCAACCGGTTTGACGTCTTTTTGTGGAATCGCATAGGTAAGCAGGAGTTCGAGGATCTCGTGGTCATGAAAACCGGCAAGACCGCTTTTGAGGAACCTTTCACGCAGTCTTTTCCTGTGACCCTTAAGGCCTGATTTTTCGGTCGATTTTTCAGCCGGTTCCGGATAGACAGAGTTTTTCATGAGGTGGGGGACCCTCAGCTCGATTGATCGACTTTCTCGCGAAGTTTCCTAAGCAGGGAGTCAAACGATTCATTGGCCAGGATCGACGCAAACTGGTTTCGGTAATTATCCACAAAGCTTATCCCCTCGACCACCACATCGTATACTTTCCACTGCCCCTCACTGTGGCGCAGCCGGTAGTCGATCGAGACGTTATTGTTGCCCTGATAAAGAACGTGCGTTCTCACCAGCGCGTAGTCGCCATCGAGTGTTTCAGAATCATAGACGACCCGTTCGCTTGGGCCTGTATAATTCTCGAGCCGGTTGACGTAAGTGTTGAACAGAAGCAGTTTGAACAGACGGGCAAATTCCTCACGCTTATCCGGGGTCTGATCTTTCCATGGGCGCCCGAGCGCTCTTTTGGCCATCTCGTCGAAGCTAAAATACTCACTCACAATATCGAGGATTTCACTCCTCCTTTTGCGTAGAGATGACGCCTGACCTGTTTGAGACTCGTGCAAAAGCTGCAAGGCCCTCTCTGTGCCGTCATGGATGAGAGCCATCGGCGTCGATTGGCCGGGCGCGGTCGCACAAATAAACTGAGGAGGCACTGCTGACAACAACAAGACTCCCAGAATTATGAAAAGCCTGCCTTTTTTCAATCTGCGCAGCACTCTTCTTCCCCTCCATGAACAATTATGAATCAGGAATTGCAGTCACACAGTCCTGAGCAGCAGGGGAAGCAAGTATAGCGTTGCCTGCCAATTTGTCAATGCACATCGCACTGTGAATCACGGTGAACCTGCTCCTGGAGAATCCATAGCTGCAATCGACGGCTTAAGGTTAATTCCGGTCCTTTCTATCCCTCATAAGCAGCTTTGCAATCGGGCCGATCCGGTCAAAAAAAGGTCTTGCCATTTCCGGGATAAAATAACCTGAGAGTATGGCAAAAACCACCCCGAAGCACAGTCCACCAAGAATGATCGTTGAAAAGGCGGCCAGGAAGGGCGAAAGATGCGGGTCGAACGGATTAGCCTTTCCAGCGGCCCAGGCCGGCAGGAAAGAGAGAGATGACAGGATGACGACTTTGCCCGTACCCGTAAGCAGCCCGGCAAAAACGGCGCCGCCCGACCTGATTTTCCACCAGAGAGTCAAGGCTGCGCAGTAACAAAATAAAGAGGCGGAGCTGGCACAGGCCACCCCCATTGCTCCGGTGTGAACAGCGAGCAGATAGAAGAGCGGGATCATGAGTATGGTTACAGAGGTTCCAAGAACAGCCGGAGAGAGCGTATCGAGCTTTGAGTAAAAGGCTCGGCCAAGCACCTGCTGATATCCCCAGCATGGGACGCAGATAAGCAGAATCTCCAGAAGCCTGGCGGTCTGGGCAGTATCCGAAGGACCGAATCGACCCTGCTGGAAAATCAGCCGTATGAGCGGTTCTGCGGCAAGGATCATCCAGATGGAGAGGGGAACCAGCAGGGTCAATACATTTTGTAGAGCGGAGTTTATTGTCCTGTGGAAACCGGATAGATCATTTTTTGCGAACAGATCGGCCAGAAACGGATAGGAAGCTACTCCGGCGGCCTGTCCCACCACGCTTACCGGCACCATCATGATTCGCCGCGCATAGCTCAACCAACTGATCGCTCCGACTCCGGCAAGTGAGCCGAATATCCTCATGAACTGCTCGTCGAGGACGGTAACGGATTGTCCGATCATGAGCGGGAGCGCCACGAGGATATATTTTTTTAATCCGGGGTGGAAGGCTGAGAGCCTGATTTTCAAACCGCCTCCGGACCTCACGGCGAGCAGGGGCATCAAGAAGTTTCCCACAAAGGAGCCGGCAAGAACGCCCCAGCAAAACCCCTCCATTCCCCTTGCCCGGAGCAGCACTCCTCCGGTTATGATCCCCAGGTTATAGATTATCGAGACCATGGCCGGTATAAAGAACTGTTTGCGCATAAAAAGTATCGCGCTCAGACACGAGCCGCAGAGGAAAAATATTTGAGCCGGCAGGATGATTCTCAGGAAAAAGGCAAGCCGAGAGAGGGCCTCGGCGGTAAGCCCGGGCGCCGCGAGACGAGCGAGCCTCGGCGCGGAAAGGAACGCCGCGAAGGTAAGCCCACAGATCGAAACCGCCACCCAAAAGAAGACGCTTGAAAAAAAGCGCCACCCCTCTTCCTCGTTCTCTTTGAAATATTTGTTTAGAAAGGGGATCAAAGTAATCGAGAAATAGCCTCCTGCAAGCATGTAATTTATGAGGTCGGGGATCACGAAGGCGGCGAAATAGAGGTCGGATTCGCTGGTGGCGCCGAACAGGAGCGAGATCAGCTTGTCTCTGATAAGCCCCATAAACCGAGAGAGCAGGATGCCTGCGCCTATGATCGCAGCTGCCAGCCCGATCTGCTGGCGTGTTTTCCAGAATGCCATGGACAATCGTCAGTCTTCAGTGGTCTGTGGTCAGAAAAAGCTCTTCTCCGACATTCTTTGTCTTTGATTCGAGGTTTCTTTACGCGCCTGTAAGGATACTAAAAACGGTGGTCAGTGGCCAGTAGTCAATGGCTGGAGAGAAGTTTTTTTCCATGGCGGCCGGTGGTCGGCAGTCAGGGATAAGCTTTTCTGAGACTTAAGACTGACGAGTGTGTTCGAAATATTTACACTACGGCGATAATAGCGCTTTTCAAAAAATCTTCGAGAGCGTAGAGTGGTTCTTGGCTTGGATTTCAGCGACTATTCCCTGGTATGGTTCGGAGCGGCGGGGTGATTTGAAATTAAAGCCTTAGTCCTGGTGAATGACCCCGTTCCGATCTCGAACATCACTGACGGTCTTGCGTGATGTGTCGGATTGGCGGTCTTAGAGGAGTCCTTTTGTTGAAGATCGAGGGAATCATTTGGCTTCCAGAAATCGTTGAGAAACTGGAGACAAAGCATCATGTCGAATCGCAGGAGGTTAAAGAGGTCCTGGGCGATTACCCTATTTACAGGTATATTGAAAAAGGCCACCGGCGGGGTGAAAATGTATATGCAGCAATGGGACAAACCAGTGCGGGAAGGTATCTGATCATTTTTTTCGTCTTCAAGGCCGATCATCGTGCTTTGATCGTTTCCGGTCGGGACATGACGCCTGCTGAAAGGACGACATATGAGAAAACAAAATAGCTCCTCTTTATCACGGGCTCGATCATACAAGGAAATCGGTGAATTCTGGGATAGCCACGATTTGGCGGACTATTGGGATCAAACACTGGAGGCCGAATTTGAAGTTGAAATTGAATCGGAGGTGACCTACTACGCGCTTGGGAAAGCACTTTCGGAGCAGGTACGATCACTGGCGCGCAAAGAAGGTATATCGGCTGACACGCTTCTGAATCTGTGGGTGCAAGAAAAGCTTCGGCAGGAAATTAATCAAGCTCCGAGGGATCCGGAGGCGTAGCCTCCCGGCAAGAAAATATAGACAAAATGGGGCGCATGAGACCACTAGACGCTGTGATTGAGCATGTATTTCATTCTTTCCTAATGCGGGGGCAGCAGAGCAATCCAACTACTGATTTGATACGTATTTTTGGTTATATGGAGACAGATCCCCAAATCGTATGTGAATAACTGCTGCTGAATGGGATTACGATGAAACTTGGATTAACAGGGTTGGGAAGGGCAGGCAAGACCATCGTATTCAATGCTCTTACCGGAAGAAGCGGCGAGTCGGTCATGACAGGGGGACAGGTTTTTGCTGCGCTCGGGGTTGTTGTTGTGCCGGACCCGAGAGTGGACTGGCTTAGCAAACTCTACCATCCCAAGAAAACTACACATGCGCAGATTACCTACATGGACCTTCAGGGCATCCCGGGCATGGCTGACAATAAGAGCGAGTATATGTCGCTTCTGCTGACTCATATGAGGCCGATGGATGCCTTTATCATGGTGGTGCGCAATTTTGCCGATCCCGTGTTGGGACCTCCAGACCCGGCAAGGGACCTTAGGGAGCTTCAGGACGAATTTCTCATCGCCGACATGGCGTCTGTTGAAAAACGGCTCGAGAGACTGGACGCCGAACTCAAGCGGGGCAAAAAATCCGTCGGCACGGAAAAAGAACTCCTGGAAAAATGCGCCCAAATCCTCAACGTCGAGCAACCCCTTCGCTCATGTCCCGAACTTGCCAATGCCCCCGAGCTCAGGGGCTATACCTTCCTTTCCGCAAAACCTCTTTTGGTGATCGTCAACAATTCGGATGAGGATGACGTTATGCCTCCTCTTTGCCTAACGTCGGCCGAGGCGATCATCGTCCGTGGAAAGCTCGAGATGGAGCTGGCCCAACTCCCGGAAGAGGAGGCCCAATCTTTCATGCAGGATTTCGGGATAGCCGAATCGGCTCTAGGCAGGGTGATAAAAAGCTCCTTCGCCCTTCTAGATCGGATAACTTTCTTAACTGTGAGCGACGAGGAGGTGAGGGCCTGGACGATTGCCAGGGATACTTACGCCCTAGACGCCGCCGGGGCCGTTCACTCGGATATTCAGAGGGGATTTATCCGGGCGGAGGTTGTCGCATACGAGGATTTGAAAAAAGCAGGCGATTACGCCGTGGCGCGAAAACACGGCACTGTCAGGCTGGAAGGCAAAAATTACCCGGTTCGGGACGGGGACGTGATTCATTTCCGGTTTAATATTTAGCGATCAGAAAAGGGTGTAGAGCACCTTGTCGCCGTCTTTGAAGCCTTTTGCAAGCTCCATGTGCCGCAGCGTTGCGAAGTTGTTTTGAAACTGGGCTTCGCTTATGGCCAGGCGTCTGCAAATCTCCGGGGCTTCGAGGGGTCCTCCGGATTTGAGCAGATTCAAAATCCGCTCTTGAATATGGGTCAGTTGGCGGGCTTTTCCCCCGGCATCCCTGGCGGTCCACACGGCCCAGGGGTCGCAGGTGATGGGCTTTATCCTTCGTTCAAGGTAACAGTCCTCGCAAAGGGTATCACCAAAAAACCCATAAATTTCCTCACCCTCGATCATTGCGCCGCAATTTCTGCATTTGCTCATGATTGCTCCTCAACGCCCAATTGGATTTATCGTTTTGAGGAATTGACCTTACCACTTCCGGTAACTGAGAGCTACAAACATCTTAAGAATCCCGTCAATCCGTCAATCCGGCATGTGTCGTTGACCCGGCGAGCCCAGTCAGGATCTTCTCCGTAACTGATTCTCCACAGAAACGACATCAATCTGTAAACTAATCTTAATAAAGTAGGTTGGGATTTTCTGCCAATATGGCGCTAACCTGGAGAGATTATGGGGCAGGAACAAGAGTTTGAAAGGATAAGAAAGGTCATTTTGAGACGAGTTGGCTGGTTCCTGTGGCCATTTTTTGCCCTGACGACCATGGCGGCAATAATTTCCTATGTGTTACCAAATACCTACAAGTCAACCGCAACCATTCTCATTTTGAACCAGCAGATACCGTCCGCCCTGGTGCCTTCGACCGTCACGACATTTGCGGAGGAGCGGATTCAGGCCATAACTCAGGAAGTGACATCCCGTTCGAGGGTTCTCAAACTGGTGGAGAAGTACAATCTGGTTCCCGACAAAGTCAAGAAGCTCACCACCGAAGATTTGGTGGACGCGATCCGCAAGCGGATTTCATTTCATACGATCAATGCAGAAATAAACAAGGGGGGCGGAGGGACGCCGATGCAGCTAACCATCGCCTTCACGCTCTCTTACGAGGATGAGGACCCAAAGAAGGCCCAGGCGGTGACAAACGAGATAGTTTCCTTTTACCTCGAAAAGAACCTTGAGTCGCGAGAGAAGGTTGCGCGGGGCACGACGGAATTTCTGAGCGAGCAGTTGAAGCAGGAAAAGACGCGCATGGACGATTTACAGAGCAGGCGCGCGGTTTTCCAGAAGGAGCACATGGAGGAGCTCCCGGAATATATGTCGCTTAACATGCAAAAGCTGGAAAGGTGCTATCAGCGGATGAGCGAAATCGAACTGCAGGTTCGTTCGCTCGAAGAACAGCGCTCGGTTCTGAAGGCAAACCAGGCGATGTTGGACCCATATTCAGGCGGGGCCGCATCCAAGGTGATGACCCCTTCGGAGCGGCTTCAGCAGATCCGGCTTGAACGCGCTCACACCCTGTCGAAGTATTCCACGAGCCATCCCACCGCTAAATCAGAAAAACAGGAGATCGCCCTGTTGGAATCCGAAGGTAAAGCCGGCACCGGATACGACCTGATGATGGAAAAACTCAGGGCTGCCGAAGCCAAACTTACAAACCTTAAATCCACTTACACGGAAAAACATCCCTATGTGCAGAGCGCCGAACGGGAAATAAAGATGATAAAGGAGCGAATGGCCAAGCCGGGGGACGCGAAACAGGCGGATCCGAAGCCCACAGGGGGGCCGCCGACCAACGCGGCCTACATCACTCTCCAATCCGAACTGGATAAACTTTCCGTTACCGTTTCATCGCTTCAGGTGGAAAGAAAGCAATTGGAAAAGGATACCAAGAACCTCTTGGAAAAGCTTCAGGTCATGCCCCAGATCGCGAAGGAATTTTCCGAGATGGACGTTGAATACCAGACCGCCAGGAACAATTACAACTCGATAGAGCAAAAGCTTTTGGCCGCAAAAGTTTCCCAGGGGATGGAGGAAGAGAAAAAGGGAGAATCCTTCCAGGTGGTCGAGCCGGCCTTTCTGCCTGAGAAACCGGATAAACCCAACCGGCTTGCCATAATGCTTGTCGGCACGGTGCTGGCGCTGGGATTGTCGGTTGGGACCGCTGTCCTTCGAGAGATTTCGGACAAGAGAATCTACGATCTGGAGGCCCTGCAGAAGATAAGCAGGCTTACCGTTATTTCCGTCATACCGTCTATAACAACCGAGGCGGATATCGCCGCAAGGCGCAGGCGCAGGATCGCCGCAGGGATTGTCGGCATAGGCTCGGTCGTCGTCGCGGTCCTGATTGTCCATCTTTTCTTTATGGACCTGAACGTGATGTACGCAAAGCTGGGTCGCCTGGTTCAAAACAAAATCCCATAGAAACGGATCGCTATTGGAGGATTCATGAGATATCCGACCTGGGGCCGCGACGAATCGCAACCCGCAACCCGTGATTCATTCCGGGAGGAGCCGATATGAGACTTGGGAGAAAACTCGAATCCCGGGACCGGGCAACCCTAAAGGCTGAAGCTAGTTCTGCGAGCAGCGGGCGGCGGCCGGCGGTCCTTGCCCAATGGCTCAGCCGAATTGTTTCAGGGCGTAACGCAGAGCCTGAGAGTGACTGCGAAGCCCTGGCCGCCAAGAAACTTTCTCAACTGGGATGTCCGGGGCCTGTCTATTGCAGTACAAAAGTGATCCCGGTCAACATTGGCGTTTTGTCAAATAACAGGATTGTACTCGATGACGGGGACCGGGTTGCCGAGCAATTCAAAATGCTCAGAACGCTGCTTTTCAATCGAACCCGGCCTAAAGGCTGGTCGACAGTTCAGATCACCGGGTTCGATTCGAGTGAAGGTAAGAGTCTTGTCGCAACGAATCTGGCGATCAGTATAGCCAGGGATTCGAGGCAGACGACGCTGCTGGTGGACCTTGATTTTAGAAATCCCTCCATTCACACTCTTCTGGGTCTGGGGCCGGAAGTGCCGGGTCTGGTGTCATTTTTCGCCGGGCAGAAGTGTCTTGAAGAACTCCTGATAAATCCCGGCATTGAAAAACTCACCGTCCTGCCTGCCGGCGGCAGGGTCCTTCAGGCGCCGGAACTGATCGGCTCTCCCAGGATGGAGGCCCTGGTCAGCGAACTGAAAAACCGTTACAGGGACCGGTATATTATATTCGATACGCCCCCGATGCAGGGTGTTCCTGATGCGCTTGTCTTTTCGGAATACGTGGATTGCATAATCCTGGTGGCAAGGGCCGGCCACACCTCCCGGACCAGTGTCATGAATACTGTGGACCTCGTTCCCCGGGAAAAAGTTCTCGGACTGATTTTCAACGACGTCAGGTCAAAAGACTTAAACGGCGAATACGCCGCGAGATAACCAAACATGGAGCCGCATGAATATGAAGAGTGGAGGTCGATGAGTATGAAGACCCGCGCACTGGCGATTGTTATTTGTGCTTCTGCACTGTTCGTTCTTTCTGGGTGCAGCACCAATGAGGAAAAGGCCGTCAAGTACGTTGCCCGGGGCGACAGGCTTATGCAGGCCGGCGATTCCATGCGGGCCCTACTTGAGTACAAGAACGCCCTCCAGCTCGACCCAAAGAGCTCGGCGGCTCTACTCGCGATGGGAAAGGCTTTCCTTTCCCGGAAAGAATATCCGCAAGCCTATCGCAGCCTGAATGCGGCCCTGGAGCTGGACCCCAACATCGATGAAGCCAGGGTGGAAGTGGCAACCCTTCTTTGTGGCGGTCAGCCTGAGAAGGCACTTGAAGAGATCTCCAAAATCCGCAGTCCCGAAGCTTTCGAGACCAGAATCGCCATCGCCCAGGCATCCGCTTATGTTGTCCTCAAGCAGCACGCAAAGGCAATTGAACTATTGAGAAAAGTCAAAGACGCGGATGCAAATGTCGAAGTCCAGAGGCTGCTGGCGGTATCTTTACAGGAGGCGGGCGATTTCAAGGGCATGGAAGAAGCCGCTATAAAGGCTCAGTATCTCGAACCCAAGGCGCCTTCTGCCTACCTGTTTCTTGCCAGGTTTGCCGCCGATCATGGCGACGGGGCGCGCGCGGCCAAAGAACTCGATGCTATGGTTGAGGCCAATGGGGACAAGGCTGCGATGCTTTTGCGCGCAAAGGCTTTCGAAGAGCTGCGCATGCGCGATGAGGCTGAGAATGCTTACGAAAAGCTACCTGACGAACCCGACATGCTGAAGGCCAGGGCAGGATATTATTTTCGCCAAGGGAAGAATGACAAAGCTCAAAGTCTGCTCGAATCCATTCTTGCAAAGGCGCCGGGCGATGTCCAGGCCACCTTGGCGCTGGTTCGATTATTTGAGTCCAGGGGAGATAGCGCCTCAGCGCTGGAGCGTATCGAGACCGCTCTGAAGCTCGGTATCGAAACTGCCGGCAAGGAGAAGCTCCTTTTAACGAAAGCTTCCATTATGGCCGACCAGGGCGACAAGGATGCCGCTGCCAGAATCTGTGACGGGGTGCTTGCGCAAAACCAGGGCAACACCGATGCTCACCTGCTTTTCGGCAGGCTTATGCTGGATGCAGGCAAGTTCGAAGAAGCCGAAATACACTTGCAACAGGCGGTTTCCGGACGACCGGAGGATGCCGGGGCCAGGGTCCTTTTAGCGAGGAGCCAGTTTTTAAACAAGAAGGAATCCATGGCTGCGGACACTCTGAATGCAGGAATCAGGGCAAACCCGTCAAGCAACGACCTGAGACTCGAGTACTTACGGATGCTGCTGGCCAAAGGCGATTTGGACCAGGCAATAAAAATCCTGGACGAAGGGGTGGAACTGCAGCCGGAGAACCTTGGATTTCTTGAAGCTCGAGGCAGGGCGCTTGCGTCTAAGTCGCTCTATTCGAAGGCGGAACAGGATTTCCTCCAACTGGTCAGGCTGGCGCCCGATTCTGCCGGAGGCTGCATCGAAATGGGAAGGCTGATGCTCGCACAGTCTAAGCCCGAACAAGCCATTGACTGGCTAAAACGCGCTCTTTCCGCCAAAAATGGATGGGAAACGGCGATTCGGGTCCTGGTTGCCGCATACGAGCAAAAAGGGGATTACAAAGGCGGGCTCGCTGTCGTTGAATCGGCGGTTGCCAAAAAAGACCCGTCGCCCGCCGCTTTTTATTCTATCGGCCAAGTTTATGCCGGGCACCGAAATCTTGCTGAAGCTGAAAAAGCATTTAACAGGGCAGTTCAGCTGGCGCCTGAATGGAGTGATCCTCACCGGGCGATGGCAATAGTATTTGCTGCTCAGGGCAAGCTGGACTCGGCGATTGTTGAGATGGAAAAAATGTATGCCATCAGCTCGTCTCCATCGAACGCCCTCGCCCTTGCAATGCTTTATGAACAAAAAGGCCGGGTTGATGATGCAAGCCGTGTGCTTGACGAAATGCTGCGAAAGTCCGGGGGGTCCCCCTCGGCTATGAATGATTTGGCATACCTTTACGCCGAGTACAGGACCGACCCGAAGGACCTTGAAAAAGCGGCGAGCCTGGCCGCGCAGGCTCTTGCAAAACAGCCTGACAACCCTGCCTTCCTGGATACAGCGGCATGGGTGTCGTTCAAGCGGAACGACATCGATTCCGCGTGGACCCGCATTAAACAGGCCCTGAATCTGCAGCCGGACGCCGGCTCGTTGAATCTGCACGCGGCCGTGATAGCAAACACAAGAGGCGATAAGGCGGAAGCAAGCCGTTACCTGGAAAAGGCGCTTAGCGAAAATCTCGACGCCATATCGAGGAAGACGGCCCTGGACCTCAAAAAACGACTGGAAGGATGAAGAGCTGATGAGAAGCATACTTGTCCTTCTTTTGATAGCGGTTCTTTCAACGGGATGTGCTTCGGAGGGTACAAAACCGGCAAAAGGGACAACCGGGCCCGAAACGCTCCAGGACCAGGCAAAACCTGACCAGGAAAGCGCACAGGCGCCTAACGACTACAAAATCGGGCCGGGCGATGTCCTTGAAATTAGTGTCTACGGCGAAGAATCGCTCAATCGAAAGGACCTTGTGGTCAGGCCGGACGGGAAAATATCCTTCCCGCTGGTCGGAGACGTGCTTCTTGGCGGATTGACAACTACAAAGGCAAAAGAGGCAGTGGAACAAAGCCTTCACGAATATATCCCGGAAGCTGTTGCAGCGGTGAGCGTCATACAACTGGGGAGCTTGCAGTACTATGTCGTCGGGAAGGTGAACAAGCCGGGCATGTACAATGTTTCGAAACCGCTGACAGTGCTTCAGGCGCTTGCAATGGCCGGAGGGTTGACTCCGTTTGCCAGCGAAAGTCACATCGTGGTTTTACGCAATTCGGGCAAGGATACCGTGCGTCTTCCTTTTAACTACAAAAAGATAAAGAAAGGCCGAGGCGTTGAGCAGAATATAACGCTGGAGCGAGGAGACGTTGTGGTTGTGCCGTGAATGGCGCCATCCCGGCTTTCGAGAGGCCGTGCCGCAAAGGCCGTATGTTCGATTTTACGTCACTGTCTCGTAACAGAAAGTTCACATTCCCGAAATGACTGCGAAGCAGGTTTGATGTAGTGAGAGCAGCGGCGAACCTGATGCCGCGGGCGGGGCGCCGCAGCGGTGCGATCCCGGCATTGACCAAAAACCGGACACTTGCAACTCATGTAACCGAGTTAGCGGAGCTATGCCGATAAAGGCAAATTGGGGTGCAGATCAAAGCTATTTATAGAGGATTGGTCCTAGTTGTGTTTGTAGTGTGTTTAGCCACCGGACGGGAATGCCGGGCCGATGAGGATACACTCAAGCCGGTCCCGGACGAAATACGCTTCGAAGCATGCCTGCCCAATCAAAATGAAATCGGTCGTCCGTTGCCTCTTGCCGGGCATTGGAATACCGGGCAGTTGCCGGGCGGTTTTTCCCCGGACTACCAGATGCAGATGATCGACCAGGGGCATTACCTTCTGCCCTGGTTTCAGCTCCCTTCGCCCGGAAGCACCGCGCCGGGGGACGCATACTTCGAGGCGAGCATGAAAAGGGCTGCAGCTTTGAATCTGCCCATATCCCTGGTCGGCACTCAGTGGGAGGAACAGCTTACAATTAACCCGGCTTATTTCAACCTGCCCGCCGATCAAAACCCCAATGTCATCGGCCTGGATGGGACGGTGCAGCCGGAGCTCGATCCCATGGGGCCGATCGGTCTATGGGGGCAAGTGGGCAAGAGTTGGACGTCCAATCCTGAAGTGCAAAAGCTCCAGCAGTGGTATCCCAATCCTCCCCTGGTGCTGTTCGTCTCAAATAATGAGGCCGCTAAACTCCAATGGTCCGATGCCGAAACGTCCAAACGCTACGTCGATGCATATGGATTGGGCAGGGACGCCAATTTTATGAGTCATGTGGTTGGAGACGGCTGGATCAGCCGCTACAGGGCTTTGCAGGGCGGGATGCGTGATGGGCTGGTCCAGGGGAATTGGAGCCAAAACGCGAGGTTTATCGGCTACAACGCCTTTGGAGATTCATTCTTTGGCCGATGGTGGGGCTGGTTGCAATATTCGCTCTATATTCCCGGACGATTCGAACCGTGGCCTCTTGCCTGGGACGGGGCCTCTTCGAGCTATTATCTGGAAAACTGGTGTCCTATTGCGGACTACTGGGTCTGGAGTCCGCAGATCGAGTCCATGAACTGGGTTTTCATGCTTGTGGATACTTACGGCAGTCTCAACCCCGGATTTTGGTTCGAGATTTCGACCTGGGACGGTGACAGCACGGAACGGGACTATTTCGCCTCGCTGGGACAGACTTATACTACCGAACGCTACGGGGGCATGGTGAAATTCGGCATCTGGCTGCTGCGTCCCCGGGTGGTCAGAGAGTTCCGAGGCTGGAGCGACACGGTCGCCAATGCCGGACCCTATTTCATGGCCGTCACTGCGGCGGTGGATGCAGTGCATACAAATCCCATCCTCCGAAAATTCTGGCGAACGGGCGTGCTGGTGGCCAATACGGCCTACCAGCACCCCTATCAGTCCGAAGTGCCGGTAGACTACCAGTCAGTTGACAGGTGGTTTATGCTTAGCACCGCACTTGACCCTCAGCGCCCCTGGTCGCTCTATACCCAATTGCCGGTTTATGGCCTGGCGCTGGTTCTAGGCCTGCCTCCGCAGCGTGAGTGGCTTGTTTACGCTTTCTCGCCGCTGGGTCCGCAAAAACAGGCCCGTGTGACCGTACCCGATTATGGGACAATTACGGTGGACACCCAACCGTCAGGGGATTATTATCAGGTCATTGAGAAAACAAAGGCGGTAGTCCAGGTCGTACTGCCCCCGACGCCTCCCGCTCCAGGCGGCTTACGGTTTAACAGGGGAAAATAGAACAGTGAACAGTGAACAGTGAACGGCGAAAAACCAATATACGGGGCCGCCCGATTACCCTCTTCCTGCTCGGAGAAAGACAATTCACCGCCGCACGCCCCGACGGCGTTGGGTAATGGGGACCGCTTGTGGTCCCGGCCCGAGATTTCGGTGATTGTGCCTGCGTTTAAAGAGGCCAGGAACCTGCCTCTGCTGATTGATCGCCTGAGCGCTTTGCGGCGCGCCAACGGCATGGACCTTGAACTCCTCATAATGGATGATGACAGCAGGGACGGCACGGAGGAACTGGTTGCGAGCCTCAAGCAGACGTGGATACGGCTGGTCACCAGGACAACCGACAGGGGGCTAAGCGAGGCGGTATCCGACGGCCTCAGGCGCGCTCGGGGCGATGTGATAGTCGTCATGGACGCGGACCTCGGCCATCCCCCTGAATCTATCCCGGAACTGGTCGCCCCGCTTAGGAACGGTTACGACTTTGTCCTTGGATCGCGTTACGTCATGGGCGGATCTACATCCGAGGACCGGGGATTCTTTCGATGGTTGAACAGTCGTGCAACAACGCTGCTGGCGATGCCATTCACCAGGGTCAGGGACCCGATGAGCGGGTTTTTTGCGCTTCGCCGCTCTACCTACGAAAGCGCCGCTAATCGGCTGAACCCGATCGGTTACAAAATCGGCCTCGAGCTCATCGTCAAGTGCCGGTGTGAACGAATCAAGGAAATCCCCATCCATTTCTCTCAGAGGAAATTCGGCGAAAGCAAAGTTTCCCTTGTCGAGCAGGCCCGCTATGTACAGCATCTTCGGAGCCTGTTCATCCACAAGTATGGGACCTGGTCCCATCTTGCGCAGTTCCTGGTCGTCGGCGGGCTTGGCACCATTGTCAATCTTGCCCTGCTTACCCTTCTTCTAGCCTCAGGCGTGAGGGTAAACGCGGCCATCGGCGCCGCCATCGCAATCTCCATGGTTTTCAATTTTCTTCTTA
Organism: Syntrophobacteraceae bacterium; assembly: GCA_035624985.1. Taxonomy (GTDB): domain Bacteria; phylum Desulfobacterota; class Syntrophobacteria; order Syntrophobacterales; family Syntrophobacteraceae; genus SbD1. The sequence continues at coordinate 32,801 of DASPQK010000296.1, forward strand.
ACCGCCGGTTCACATTCGGTTATGCCCGAAAGGGATCGATCGTCAGGCAGTTCTTCGGGTTCGTTGCAGCCTGCTCGCTTGGCGCCTTGCTCAACTATTTCACCGCTTCTGCGCTTGTAGCCGAGTATCCGTGGCTTTACCCCCAAGTTGCGGCGTTCATCGGGATCGTTGCGGGGACCGGCGCGAATTTTCTGATCAACCGATTCGCAGTGTTCAAGACGGCGTTGTGAGGCTGGAGCCAGGTGTCCGAAGAAGGTGCTGAGACCAGGCCTTTTGTTTTGTCCCTATCGGCAGGTCTGCTGATAGCGGGCTTTATATGCGTTGCTGCGCTGCACGCCAGTGTAATCACCTGTGCATATGGGCTTCTCTGTTTATATGCGCTGGCCGGCCCGAAACAGGCTATAAAGGCCCTGTCGCTGAGCTATCTCATGCTTCTTTTGAACCCTGCATTCCATGAACTCCCTCAGGTAACATCAATACTGAGGTGGGTCATCATTTTAGTTGCAGGGCTTCGAGTTTTTGCGGCAATACCTGTTAGATCATACCGTTTCCTCGTGCCGCTCCTGCTTTTTTTTGCGATGGTTTCGGTCCTGGCTTTGCCCACCAGCAGCAGTTTTGCCGTATCGTTTCTGAAGATCGCCATTTTTACTTTTTTTTCCGCAACGGTGCTGGCCGCTTTCAATTCACTTGATCGATCAGATCTGGAGGAGCTGCGGAGGTGGTTTCTGACTATCGCCGTTGTAGTGGTTTTGCTCTCTCTGCCCACGCTTGCGGTGCCGAAGATAGGGTTTTTAGTGAACGGAACAGGCTTTCAGGGCATACTGGACCACCCCCAGACACTGGGCATATTTCTCGCCCCAGTCGCAGCATACCTGGGGGCTCGTCTGCTGCTGAGAAACGGCCCGCCGCCCCGCATGGAGTGGGGGATCTGGGGGATTGTAATGGGGCTGATGCTCCTCTCCCGCGCTCGAACGGCTGCACTGGCTTTCTTTTTGAGCCTCGGGGTCACGCTTTTCACAGGTTCTTTCAGTGCGCGAAAGGCGTCCCTGGGGCTCGCGGGGTCCCGCGCCCTGGTCTCAGTCGTCATCTTGTCTGTAGTGCTCGCCGCCGCGGTGCTCGCATCGCCCACTCTGTCCGAGATGGTAGTGGGTTTCGTGCTGAAAGGTGAAACCGGCGGCATCGGAAAGTCGTTTTACCAGTCCCGGGGGTCTGGAATTTCTTTTTTTTGGAGCCGTTTTCTTCAGGCCCCTTTTACCGGCCATGGTTTCGGCATCGATGCATCACACGACTCCGTCAGGAACACTAACACTTTTCTTGGAATTCCCATAGGTTCAAGCACCGAGTTCGGGTTTTTGCCTGCCGCGTTCCTTGAACAGGTTGGTATCCTTGGCCTGGCTTTCTTTCTGCCTTTCTTTGTTTTCCTCCTGAGGCGGTCGATCCGCCAGGCTGATATAGGACTCACGGCGATGTTTTTTGCCTGCCTTTTCGTAAATATCGGTGAGGCCGTGTTTTTTTCGCCCGGGCAGGACGGCGGATACCAGTGGCTCCTGATCGGCCTTTGCACGGCGGCAGGCTGGCGGACACAAAGTTTAGGGAGCAGCGATTCATGCGCCCCTCCGATAGCTCGGAGGTTGCACGCCGGCGCGGGCCTTGCCGAAGAGGAGTTGCCGTTCTTTCCACTGTAGTGGTTTTGCCCACTTTCCATGTATGGCCGGATCGCCTGGTTTACGGGGGAGCGCAGTGAATGCATCGCATGCCGTCAGCAGGAAGTTTTGTGCTGAAACGCTTCCGAGCTTACACGAACAAGGCATTCATTTGGAAGAACACAAGCTTACGAAGCGTCCTGTCGTCCTTACATTCGTGCCTTACTACCTTCCCGGCTACAAATCCGGCGGGCCGGTTCGAGCCGTAGCGAACATGGTGAGCCGCATAGGCGACAACTTCCATTTTAAGATCTTCACATCGGACAGGGATTTTCAGGATACCCGCCGCTACGATGGGATAAACATAAACGAGTGGACTCGCGTCGGAAAGGCCATGGTTTATTATTGCTCGCATGATAAGCTCTCGCTGTCTGCTATATCCAAGATCTTGTCCGAGACTCAGCACGACATACTCTACCTGAACAGCTTTTGCTCTCCGAGATTCACCATTGCGCCGCTTTTGCTTCGCCGGCTTAAGCTGGTTCCTCGAAAGCCGACAATACTGGCGCCACGAGGAGAACTGGCTACATCCGCACTGAAACTGAAAGCATGGAAAAAGACGCCCTATATTCTTGCGGCCAGGTTTTTGGACCTTTACTCAGGCATCACATGGCATGCCTCAACATTGAATGAGAAAAATGAAATAATTGATAATATCGGGAACGTAAGACGAGTGGTGGTTGCAGAGCAGATATTTATTGCCGAGGACTTGCCGCCAATGCATGACGATGTTCCTGAGGCAATCCGCTCGAAACAGCCTGGAGAGTTGCATCTAGTTTTCCTGTCTCGAATTTGCAGAATGAAGAATCTCAAAACGGCGCTTGAGGTTCTCTGTAATGTTAATATTAAAGGTTCCGTATCCTTTCATATTTACGGACCTATCGAGGATCCCGGCTATTGGCGGCAGTGCCAAGATGCACTTCATCACCTGCCGGAAAATGTCACAGCCGAATACCGGGGTATGGTTAAGAACAGTGAAGTTATCAAAGTCTTCGGGAACTATGATCTCTTTTTTCTGCCGACGCTAGGGGAGAATTTCGGTCACGTGATCTGGGAGGCCATGATAGCCGGCTGCCCCGTCCTTATAAGCGATCGCACTCCGTGGAGCGGGCTGCGGGAACTCGGCGTGGGCTGGGATTTGCCCCTCAGCGATATTGGCGGCTTTCGCCGGACCATCGCAAATTGCGTAGATATGGATCAGGGGGAACACCGCTTCTGGTCGAAGCGGGCAAAAAGCTACGCTTTATCGAAAATGCATAACGACGAAGCGGTCGAGCGGAACATAAACCTTTTCCATACCACACTTTTAAACGGCAACGGCGCCGGTTGAACATCCACAAACAGATAAAGGGCAACTTTGGTGAGGCCTTGGGATGGATGTCCTTCTTTGTATACGGCATCATCCGGCTCTAACGAGTATGAGAAGTATGCTGCACCATAACCGGTTGTTTTTATTTGTTCTTGTACTTGTTTCATGTTCAGCGGCCGGCCAGAAATGCCGGGCAGATGAAGATTCACTCAAGCCGGTCACGGAGGAGATTCGGTTCGAAGCGTGCCTGCCCAATCAAAGCGATATAGGCCGGCCGCTGCCGCTTGCTGCGCACTGGAACTCGGGGCAGGCAAAAGGCGGTTTCAGTCCGGTATACCAGATGGAGATGATTAAAAGGGGCCATTTTTTTCTTCCGTGGTTTCATCTGCCGGGTCCGGGAGAAAAACCGCCCGATGACGACTATTATGAAGTCCCGATGAAATGGGCTGCCGAACGGGGGATTCCAATCTCGTTTATAAGCACGCAATGGGAATGCTATCTCACCGATTCGCCGGAGTACTTTTCACTGCCGTCCGACCGAAATCCAAACGTAGTGAACAAGAACGGCTCGATAGAAAAGAAAGTCTCTCCTTTCGGTCCCATAGGCCCATGGAAAGAGCTCGGGCGCAAGTGGGGAGAGGGTGGGACCCTCAAGAAAATCCAGGGCTGGTATCCCTCGCCGCCCCTGGCGCTCTTTATCTCGAACAACGAGCACCCAAAGCTCACGTGGGGGGAGGTGGAGAATTCCTCCCGCTACATTCGAGAATTCGGCCCCGGTAGAGACGACAATTTCAAGCGCAAGATCGTAGGTGACGGATGGATCGTGCGCTACCGGGCGCTACAGGACGGAATGCGGGAAGGGCTCGAAGCCAAGTCCTGGAAAGACCGCTCCAGGTTCATCGCGTATAATGCCTTCGGCCTCAGTTGTCTCGGAAGGTGGGCGGGCTGGATCAAGTACTCTCTATACACGCCGGGTCGCTTCGAGCCGTGGCCCCTGGCCTGGGACGGCGCTTCATCGCCTTATTACGTGCACAATTGGGATGGAACGACTGACTTCACGGTATGGAGTCCGCAGGTCGAATCCATGAACTGGGTTTTTATGCAGCAGGAGGCTTACCGTATGAACCCCGGGTTCTGGTTCGAGATATCGACCTGGGACGGGCAGGTGGACGATAAGAGCGACAAGCGCAAGTTCTACAGAGACATGGGGCAGACCTACGACCCCGAACGCTACCAGGGCATGGCGCAGTTCGGAATGTGGCTGCTGCGCCCGCGTGCGGTGCGGGAATTTCGCGGCTGGACGGATACCCTGGCCAACAGTTCGGCATATTTCCTGAGCATCGTGAACTCGGTGGACAGGGTTCACACCAACCCCGTTCTTCGCAGGTTTTGGCGCAAAGGAGAACTCGTCGCCAACCCGAACGGTTCCCATCCTTATCAGAGCTGGATTCCGGAAGAATATAACAAAGCCGTTCGATGGCACCTGCTCGACGCGGACGCAAATCCAAAAGGCCCGTGGCAGCTTGGGACCCAGCTTTCCGTGTTTTCGCTTGCGCTTGTGCTGGGGGAAGCCCCGGAACGGGAGTGGCTCCTGTATGCCCATTCACCGCTAAAGAGTATGGACAACGTCTCCATCGAGCTTCCGGGTTACGGGCGGGTGGCTGCATACGTGACGCCGGCGGGCTGTTTTTATCATGTGAGGGAAAAGGCCAGGTCGGTGGAAAGAGTGTTTTGATTTGTCCTGGACTCTCTTGGATTCATCGAGGAAAGATTGGTTGAACCTTCTGGCCGTAGCAGGGATGAAATCGTCGGAGTCGCAAGGAAATAGTTAAGGATCCGTTCAGTTATGTCGATCATTTGCAAGCTTTGCTGACCGATTATTCATATGGAACCACACGTCGAGGGGATTGCCAGAAGGCTTTTGAAAGATGGACGACGTTCTGCGGAAACGCATTTCGGAGGCTAAGGTTTCGGGTGTGCTTGCAACGGAGACGCCAGGATTGGCATTCGAGGTGGAACCTAATATATACTTGTATTGAAATAGGATTCAATTGCACATCAGGATTTGATTACAGAGCTACTCAAACCCCTTGAGGAACCGAATGATCTCCTTATTAGAGGAGCTAAAATTGCCCATGCGAATCATTCACGTGTGCCTGACGGTCAATGTACGAGAATTGCATATGGCGTCATCGCTCAAAAGCTGTTTTCAAGGTTAAATGTATACACCATTCGTTTTTTGATGCCAGTTTACGACCGTGCTACAGCAGTGTCACCGACTGCATTATCTATCAACATTTAAGACTGAAATGTTATTATCTCTCCTGGTAACCGACATAACACTTTACTGTAAGCTGCCGTACATCGTACGTGAGGGACATGAAGAAGGATCCCTCAAGGACGCGAGCGAGAGATACATATGATAAACACAAACTATCCTGACGCAAGCAACGACTATTACAATATTGATAAGCCTTATCTCTGGAAGTTGATCCCGGATGGTCCCAATGTTGTCTTGGATTTGGGTTGCGCTTCGGGCCTCTTGGGGCGGAGACTGCGTGAAAACCGTAAAGCAGCACACCTTGTGGGTGTGGAAGTCTTTGCACCGGCGGCTCAGGAAGCGAGGAAATACTATGATATAGTACATATCGAAAATATTGAGGACCTGAAACTTAATTATGATTCGCATTTTGATGTGGTTGTGTGCGGAGATATTCTGGAACACCTGAAAGACCCCTTCAATACTCTTAAGCAAATTCATCGGTGGTTAAAACGCGATGGCATGTTAATTTGCAGTTTAGCGAATATTCGTTATTGGAAAGTTTTAAATAATTTAATATTCAGAGGTGAATGGGAATATACGAAGTGCGGGATACTGGACAGCACACATTTGCGATTCTTTACAAAGCGCTCATTTAAGAGGGTGCTTATCGATACCTCTTTCAATGTGATTCATGAGGACATGCTGTATTTGGGGGGCGCGAAAGAGAGGGTATTCAATCGAATAACACTAGGCTTGTTTCGAGAATTCATAGGATTTGTAATGATCATTGCTGCTCGAAAAGTGTAAGCATATATTATTACCATAACACTTTTCATAAACTCAATGCCAGGACGGCTTGATGATTTTTGGAGCGGATAGTGCATTGGCTCAAAGATAGGCCGTGACTTGTGGTCGGTGGCACTTGATCCCACGGATTTCCATATTTCAAATGTTTAGAGAGCGAACAGTGGTTAATGATTATCAATAGGTCTCAGAATGCGAAGCACTGCCTTTAGGAGTGACAATTTTGATTTGTTGTGCTCATTTGCTGGCATCCAAGTTACTACAGTGCATTTATGGGGCCATTTTCATATTTGCGAATTGCCCAAACTGAAGTGGGTACCGGCGCCATTTGTGTGTAGACGCCGTTTTCTGCAGACAGGGAGGAATACTATTGCTGCAAGATGTTTGTGTCATTGTGGGTATCTGAGGCGTTCAAAGGCATAAAATGAACTCAGTCGTCACTAACATAGGGTATAATACGGTTTATAAGGGGCTCACGGTCGTAGTGCAGATTGTAACGGGCGCAATGCTTGCACGGACCCTTAACGCCGATGATTTCGGCGTGGTGGGGATTGCAATGATCGTTACCGGGTTCATAGGGCAGTTCAGTAATTTCGGAGTGAATGCCGCTCTGGTTCAGAGGGAAGTGTTAACCGATGAGGTTTTGGAGACCTCGCAAGCGTTGAATGTTATGTTTGCAGGGGTCCTTTTCCTGTGTGCCGAAGCTAGCGCGCCTTTCCTGACCGGGATATTCAACAATGCCGCAGTGCCCCGGGTTGTGAGCGTCCTTGCGTTGACCTTTTTGATCGGGACCCCCGGATTTTTGCCCTCTGCCATGCTCACACGTGAAATGCGCTTCGGCCGTCTTCGCGCGCCGGCCATAATGGGGACCGTGGCGAGAGGCCTGGTTGGGGTGGGCTGCGCGCTTTCAGGGTTAAGGTACTGGAGCCTAGTGGCCGGTATGCTGGCCGGAAGCATCTGCACTGCCGTGATGCTCAGGATAGTAAGACCCTGCAAGGCGGCGTGGCGGCTCGATGTGGATACTTCGGTCGAGCTGCTGCGGTACGGGGCTCCTCTGTTTGGCTCAACACTGCTGGCCTTCTTGCTGTTCAATGTCGATAATTTCATGATCGGGTCACGAATGGGGGCGAAAGAGCTCGGGTATTATACGATTGCGTTCACCTGGGCTTCTTTTGTCTGCTCTACACTGAGCGAGACGGTGCATTCGGTTTTATTTCCCCAGTTTTCACGAATGCAAATGAACCGTGCGGACCTTGCAGCAATGTACTGTCGCAGCCTGCGGGCGGTGGTTTTTTTCGCAGCAATGGCGAATGCAGCCCTTTTTGCCGTGTCGGACGGCTTCCTTTTCACCGTGCTTGGAAAAGGGACACCCCGCTGGCTGCCTTCACTTTACCCGCTGCAGATACTCTGTGTGTATGGAGCAATTCGCGCAGCCGTTGAACCGATCGGCAACGTAATCATGGCTCTGGGACGCACGAACGTTCTGATGCGGGCTTCTTTGTTAGCAGTTATACCGCAGGTTTGTTTGCTTCCGATTGTAATTGCAAAGTGGGGATTGCCAGGGGTGGCCTGCCTTGTGTGTGGTGCGTACGGCATTCAATGGGTACTATACGGTCCTTTCCTGAAACGGGAATTGGGGGTGGGCACCCGGAGAATTCTGAAGCTGACCACTCCGGCGTTGGCTTCGGCCGTCTCGGGAGTGTTCGTGTCTAAGTTGATCGCCCTTGCAGATCCCCTTTCATGGGGTTCTATAGTGGTCCGTCTCATCGCAGTGTGCCTCCCATTCATCGTGGTGCACGAGGCGCTTACGCGGGGTTCAATTGCAGGGGAGATCGGTTTCCTTCTTAAGGCGGGCAAGCGAAATTTTCCAGTTTCCACATAATACAACAGGGAGGAACGCCCTTTCCGCCGAGGGTTCGCTGAACTCAGATCTTCTATCCCTGCATCTCCATCAAGCATTCGCCCAGCGCTTATGAGAAGGCCCTGTCTATGCAACTCTTCTTAATCGATGCGCAAGCAGCCTGTCCTGCGGTGTAGCGCTACCGGCTGCGGACGGTCCATGCCGAGGATTATGAACTTTCGCTACGCCTTGTCGAAAAAGGCGATATGGGTCTTGAGGGCGTCGGGATTTCGTTTTTCGCGCTATATGTTTCGTAGACGGTAGCGATGCTTGCAGTGTGCAACAGGATCACAGGTTTCGCCTGGATAAAGAGATCGTCATTCCTGGTTTTGTCGGCCTGCTGTGCGGCAGCTGCCGTGCTGCTGATGGTGCGTATCTTTCCTTCGGGAATTGGGACTGGTTGCGGCCTGATAGTCACGGGGGCGGCTTAGATAGGCTGCCTGTTAGAGCTCAAGCGACTGCTGAAATTTGACATAGCGCGGTTCTTCCCGGTGAGGGTCAACTGGGGTAAATCCAAAGCATGACGTAGGCAACCGCGTGATTAAGAAAACAAAAAGTCTCATCAGAGATTTATTAATCTCGGGAAAACACCCAAACAAAATCTTATGGGGTCCAAACCGGGGCTACAGTATGATAGGCATAGGAGTGGCAGACCTGTTTTGCTTGCGTGAACCGCATCTCTATAGAATCATTTCCAAATATGCGAAATTGGGGAAAACGGCTTTGGACATAGGCGCCAATGTCGGCGTTTTCACGCTCTGCATGTCGCGCTTTGTGGGCAGCAGAGGGAAAGTGTTCGCATTCGAGCCGATACCTGAGACGTTTGAGGTACTCAAGAAGAACGTCTATCAAAATCAAATAAATAACGTGATCGTGGTTAATAAAGGCGTTTCCGATAAGCATGAAAGAACCGTATTCAGAATCTCAAACGGCAATTTTTCAATGGCCAGCATGCACTGGCATTGCGATGACGAAAACGCTGTTCAGGTCGTGGCGGGAAATGTCGCGCTGGATCAATTGGACGAGTTGAAGGACGAGAATATTTGCTTCATTAAGATCGATGTCGAAGGGGCCGAAGGAAACGTGATGAGCGGAATGAGAGGCCTACTCGCCGGCAAAAGGCCTGTCGTCTTCACGGAATGTTCCACAACCGGCAGACATCAGTCATGGGATATCATGACCGGCCTTGGATATCGATGCTTCGACGCCGGGAATGTGGATGTGCGAATCACCGACTTTGATAAATACCGGCAAAGCGATTACGTCTGGCTGCCTTGATGAATCCTATAACGGACGACAGAAGTCGGATGTCAGAAAACTGAGAAAAACATCCCACGGGCCGTAAGATCGTGTGAACTTTCTTTTGACGCTTGCTATAGAGAGAGTTCTTCGCAACATGCCTGCTTGTCCGGGGCAGCGTGTACTGTCCCATTTCTTTTAGTCTAGCAGGAACGAACTACATGGCAGCAAAGCTCACACGAAAACTTATCACCTTTGGCACGGTGATCATCGGGGGAAAGCCCGGTGAGAAAGTTAGCCCAAGCCATTTTCTCGTGACACTGCGGGACCGGATAATATCTCAGAGTTCGCTGAGGAGATCTTCTCACATATCCTGTGATCAACGAGAACGTCCGCAATTCTGCCCTATTTGTGACGATCACAGGTTCCGAGTTTATGCCCCCGATTATCCCAACAGGACGGTTGTCTGCTGCGGATGCGGGATGTTCTACACCAACCCTCTACCTAGTGAGCACGAATTGCGGGAACGCGTGGCAGGGTCGTCCCGCTACACTGAAGATCAACTCAAAAAGGTTGGTTTCTTCACTAGCCTGGATTCCCACGTTAGTTTTTTGAATTAACACCACGGAGCTTTCAGAGGAACTGGATACGCAGGTGTTTGCCGCCGAGCCACGGGATCGGGACATCAGTACGGCCGAAATGAGCGGCGATCAGCAGGGGATTGTG
>DASPQK010000297.1:0-2429 GCA_035624985.1 Syntrophobacteraceae bacterium
AATCGCCTTTTTCCGTTTCCAAAGTGGGGGGTCGTAAGCACGTCTCGCGTAATCGGAGACATGGTCTACCTGCTCAAGGAACGCGGGATCGACCACATAAGCATCGGTGAGGGTACGGTAGCCTTCGATCCCAAGGAGCGCAAACTGACCGCGCATGCTTTTCAAGCGCTGGGGTACGGCGTGCTCGAGAAACGCTACGGAGTGAAGTGCATAGACATACTTGAGCGTCCCTTTCAAAAGGTCGATCTGGGCGGGGGAGTGAGACTTTCCATCAATACCGATATTCTAAACAGCGATTTCGTAGTAAACGTTCCAGTTCTTAAGACTCACAGCCAAACTGTCGTAAGCCTTGGCATCAAGAATTTGAAGGGGATGTTGGACATCAGGTCGCGTAAAAAATGCCACTCCGCTGACCCTGAAACGGACCTGCACTACATGGTCTCCAGGCTGGTGCGCATGATGCCGCCGTCCTTTACGATTATTGATGGTATATTTGCCAACGAGCAGGGTCCTTTTTATGACGGCAGAATCAGAAGAAGCAACATATTGGTATCATCGGCAGATGTGCTCTCGGCGGACAAGGTGGGTGCGACGATCCTCGGGCACCAACCCTCTCAGGTTCCTCATCTGGTGCACGCGGCCACAGATATGAAACGAACATTGGATTTGACGGACCTCGAAATATTCGGCGAAAAAATTGAAAATGTAGCACTTAGTCTGAGGTTCGATTTCCCTTACACCGAAGATGGTGGCCTGCCGACAGCAATGGCAAAGCTGGGAATAAAGGGTCTGACCTACAGAAAGTACGATCTGAGTCTGTGCACCTACTGTTCCTGGATGACGGGATCTCTACTGAAGGCGATAGCTTACGCATGGGCAGGCGAACCGTGGGACGATGTGGAAATCCTCACGGGGAAGATCATGAAACCCACGCCCGGCCGGAAACATACAATTCTTTTGGGCAAGTGCATGTATGAGGCAAATAAGAACAACCCCGACCTTAAAAACATGATTGCGGTAAAGACATGTCCGCCAGATCCCGAAGCACTGGTCAAAACGCTCCACCGGGTCGGGATTCAGGTAAACCCGGAAATCCTCGAGTTCAGAGGCAGGACGGCGGGAAGTAACGTGAAGCCATACGAAAACAAGCCGGAGTTTGACGAATCCTTCTTCAGAATCGAGACTAATTAATGCCTCTTTCAAATCTGATGATAAGTTACTGGTTCCATATCACCGGACATTATAAGTTACAGTTGAAAATCGTAAAGGCAAACCAATAAAATCGGGTTCATCCGGCTAACGAGCACCTCTGTGTATGAAGGTGGCAGAGCCGGAGTTTAAAGTACTCAGCATCTGGCAAGATGCGGGGTTTCCAACGTCAATCTTTCGCTGTGATTCGGGATCGATGTCCGGTAATATGCTGAGAGGCTGCGGCGGCCGGGGAGAAAACAGCCGACATCGCGGCGGGAACTTAAACACTATGAAAATCAGGGCTATAATTGATATTCTGCTTCGAGGCGGCTGGTTTCTTGTGAGTCAGAAAGGAAGCCATAGACAGTACTATAACGGACGGCAGAAAGCCGGCCCCCGAAGTGTATCCAATCGGGGGTCGGATGTCGGAAAACAGAGAAAAACATCCCACGGGCCGTAAGATCGTGTCAACTTTCTTTTGACGCTTGCTATAGCACCAGGCGAAAAAGGGCAGGGTGACAGTTGCCGGGTCTTTAAAGGACGATGTTCACCCGAGAACCTTGAAAAGCATTCTCAAACAGGCGGGATTAGAAAGGTAGACAGATGCGATACTCTGTAGTCATCGAAAAGGGTAAGAATAACTATTCTGCGTATCTTCCCGATGTGCCGGGCTGTATTGCCACCGGACGCACCCCGGAAGGCGCCATGAAGAGGCTTGCAGAGGCGCTGGAAATGCACCTTGCGGAATTAAAAGAGGACGGGCTGCCAATCCCGGAACCGAATACGGCGGTAGACTACATTACTCTAAAGGAAGTCAGTTAAACCATGCGGCTTTGAATCGAGCTTCCAGGGATAGGGCGGGAGTCGCGATCCTGTCCAAACGGCCGGTTCCCTGGACCGGCCTTCCGTGTACCTTCTCAGGAGCGCTTCAGTGGCGCATTATGCCCAAACAACGACGCGACGAAATTTTCCTGGTAGAATACGCAAGTGAAACGTGAATGGGACCGCTTTTTGCAATTTTTGGGCACACCTCCCTCCCCGAAGTCGATTGGTTCGTTCCTGCGCCGTGGCTCATCGGGGTGTGGTCATGGGGACAGGATGCGATAGTAACGGGCGAGGGAAAAGCCGACGGATTATGAACGTACCGATTTCGGGGGTCGCAAACCACTCCAGCCCCAATCTTTCAAGGCTCGTGACGATCGAGTCTGTGGATGGCTTGACGCTTGGCAAGATGCGGG
>DASPQK010000298.1:0-14381 GCA_035624985.1 Syntrophobacteraceae bacterium
CAAACCAGGTGTTCGCCCCGAACGGAAACAGGAAGCTGCAAGGATAATCAGGCCGGCTCCGTTGAAAGAGGAGCCCTCGACTCTCCAGGCGCCCCCGTCGATCGAAAAGATGGCACCTGCCGAGGCTGTTGGGCTGGACCTTAAGCCGGTTCAGCCCGTGGTTAAACCTGGAGTGCCGCCGCCGATTGAGCCGGTTATCGTGGATCCCAGAGTCGTTGCTAGAGGGGCCCCGGTAAAAGGCGCCGCTATCGCCGAAGAAGAGGAAGAGGAGGAAGAAGAAAGAGGGAGAAAAAGAGGAAAGAAAAGACGACGCAAGAAGGCAAAAAAAGAGGAACCTGCAAGGATCATCAAGCTTCCCGAGATAATGGCCGAGGAGGCCGAAGAGGAGGTTGAACCTGACCTCACCGAACTGGCAGCCCGTTTTATGGCCAGAGGGACCGAAATTATCGAACCTGCCCTGAGGGAGCAGAAGCGGCGCAAAGTCGAAGAAGTCGAGAAAGCACGACCAGGCCGTCGCAAGGAGGTTTTTCAGAAAGAAGATCTTTATTCGAAAAAAGAGCTTGCCGCCCAGGATGACCGTGGTCGGGCAAGAGCGGGCAGGCAGGCTTTAAGAGAGGCGCCTAAACCGGAGCCTGTCATCCAGAAGGTCGGCAAGAGGCGCATAAAGATAGATGAGGCAATTACTGTTGCAAGTCTTGCCAGGCAGATGGGGATAAAAGCCGGGGAAGTTATAAGGAAATTGCTGCTCCTGGGGCTTCAGGTAAACATAAACCAGGCCCTTGACTTCGATACGGCGGCCCTGGTGGCTACCGACTTTGAATATGAGGTGGAGAAAACCGCTTTTGAAGAGGACGAAGTGCTTCAGATCAAAGAGGACCGCGCTGAAGAACTGGTCTTGAGACCACCTGTTGTCACCGTCATGGGCCACGTCGACCACGGCAAGACCTCACTGCTCGATGCGATTCGAGATACCAATGTAATAGAAGGTGAGGCCGGAGGCATCACGCAGCACATAGGGGCTTACCACGTGAAGCTGGACAAGGGCGACATCGTGTTTCTGGATACCCCAGGGCATGAAGCTTTTACGTCGATGCGCGCAAGGGGCGCTAAAGTTACCGATACGGTCATCCTGGTGGTGGCGGCCGATGACGGCGTCATGCAGCAGACCATCGAGGCGATAAATCATGCCAAGGCCGCCGAGGTTCCGATTATTGTCGCCATAAACAAGATCGACAAGCCCAACGCAAACGTCGAAAGAGTCAAGCGTGAATTGTCCGATCAAGGGCTGGTTCCCGAAGAATGGGGCGGCCCCACCACGATGGTTGAAATATCGGCCAGAAAGAGGGTCGGCATCGAGGAACTGCTTGAAATGGTCATCTTGCAGGCCCAACTGCTCGAACTCAAGGCAAATCCGAAAAAGATGGCCAGGGGCAGGGTCATTGAGGCCCAGCTTGACAAGGGCAGAGGGCCGGTGGCAACAGTTCTGGTGCAGGAAGGCACGCTCAGGACCGGTGATGTATATGTGTGCGGAATTTACTCCGGGCGTGTCCGCAATATGTTTGACGGACGCGGGAACAGAATAGAAGAGGCCCCGCCGTCTATTCCGGTTGAAGTGCTGGGTTTTCCCGGCGTGCCGAACGCGGGTGATGATTTTATCGTTCTGGCCGATGATAAGCAGGCCAAAGCAGTGGCCGAGCACAGGCTGCTCAAGCTCAGGGAAAAGGAGCTTTCCCGATCGGGCAAGGTTACGTTGGAAAACCTGTTCAGCCAGATTCAGGAAGGGGAAGTCAAGGAACTTAAGCTTATCGTCAAAACCGACGTCCATGGTTCTTTGGAAGCGATAGTGGATTCGTTGGTCAAACTTTCGACTTCCGAAGTCAAGGTCAACATCATCCACAGCGGCACCGGCGCGGTCACGGAGACGGACGTTATGCTCGCATCGGCCTCCAACGCCATCGTAATCGGCTTCAACATGCGCTCTGAGACCAAGGTTCAGGAACTGGCCGAACAGGAATCGGTCGACATTCGTTACTACGATGTCATCTATCAGCTTCTCGATGATATCAGGAGCGCCATAGTGGGCATGCTCAAGCCGATTTACAAGGAGAACGTGATTGGCAGGGCGGAAGTAAGACAAACCTTCCATGTGCCAAAAATAGGGATGATCGCGGGCTGCTCGGTGCTCGACGGCCGCGTGGAAAGAAACGCCAGGGCGAGAGTTCTGCGCGACAATGTGATCGTCTATGATGGAAAGATCGGCTCGCTGAGGCGTTTCAAGGATGACGTAAAGGAGGTCAAGGCCGGATTTGAATGCGGCATCGGGATCGAGAACTTCAACGACGTCAAGGAAAAAGACATCCTTGAGGCCTACGAGATACAGGAGATAAAACAGGTTTTCGAATCCGAGCAGGAACGCAGAGCCGGATCGTAGAAGAGCAGTGGTGGTTGTCAGTGCTCAGTGGCTACTGACGGCCGAGTTGTGAGGATATCATGACCGTAGGGGTGGCTCTGGTGAGCTTCAGGCTGTATGAAATCCGCTCGCTCAAAGATAAGCGGAGGATAGTCAAGAGCCTGGTGGAAAAAAGCCGCAGCCGATTTAACGTGACGGTTGCCGAAGTTGCCGACCAGGATGTCCATCAGAAGGCATCCATCGGTATCGCCGTCATCGGCAACGATGGACGCATGTTGAATTCACTGCTGGATCGGATAATCGATTTCATGGAGTCGCTCAGCCTGGCCGAACTGCTAAGCCGTGAAATAGAGTTGATAAACATTGGAGTATAAACGTTGCGATAGGGTAGCCGACCTGCTGCACAAGGAGATTGCGGAACTTGTTTTCCGCAGGGTGAAAGACCCTCGAACAGCCAGCGTTACCATAAGCGGGGTTGAAGTTTCCGGCGATCTCAAGCATGCCAGGGTCTTTTTTTGCCTCATGGGGAGGAGCGCGGACGAAGAGGCGAAGAAGAATGCCGTGTCGGGGTTTGAGAAAGCAAAGGGTTTCATCCGCCAGGAACTTGGCCGGAGGTTGAGCCTGAGGTACATTCCGCAGCTCGAATTCACCTACGACACATCTTTTGAACACGGCGAGAAGATAGAAAGACTGCTGAAAGAACTGCACGAGGATGAGTGAGCAGAAGACCTCGAAAATTCGAGAAATAATATCGGCAATTGGAAACAGCGAGCGATTTATGGTCGCCACCCACGTTCATCCGGACGGAGATGCGATAGGCGCTCTGGTCGCTATGAAACTCATCCTCGATCGCCTCGCCAAGAAAGTCGATCTATATGCCCAGGATCCGTGTCCTCCCGAATTGGAGTTTTTGCCGCACGTGCGGGATATCCGCAGCAAACCGCTCGAATCAGTCGATTACGAAGTGGCTGTGCTTGTTGACTGCGGCGATTTCGAAAGGGTGGGCGACGAGCTTGCGGAGTTCATCAAGGCAAGGGCGCCTTTTCTCATAAACATCGATCATCATATCCCCGATAAGACGTTTGGAAACATATACTGGGTGGAACCTTCGGCAAGCAGCACATGTGAGATGCTGTTCGATCTTTGCATGGGCCTGTCGCTGGCGCCGGGCGCTGACCTGGCCTCTGCGCTCTATACGGGAATTCTAACCGACACCGGTTCATTCAGGTACACCAACACAAACAGGCGCGTATTCGAGATGGTTTCGTTTCTGGTTCAAATGGGAGCCGATCCTGCCTTTATCGCGACCCAGGTTTACGAATCGGCCACGCCCGAGAATCTGAAGCTGCTTGCACAAGTGCTGAGCACCGCCGAGTTTCATGACGGTTCGAGGATAGTGACGGCTGAGCTACCGCGCTCCATGCTTCCGGCTTCGTCCTCCTCCTACATGAACAGCGAAACCTTCATAAATCACTTGCGCACGGTAAAATCGGCCGATCTGGTAATTCTGTTCCGGGAACTCAGCAACGGATTGATTCACGTAAGCATGAGGTCAAGGGCAGGCATAGATGTGGCCAGGCTGGCCAGGCGGCATGGAGGGGGCGGACACAGGCAGGCGGCTGCGTGCAGGATCGCCGGCACCATCCAATCGGTCCGGTCGATGTTTATCGACGAAGCGATCGGCTACATAAACTGAGTTGAGGGAGCATTGCTTTTGGGCCAAAGCACAGTTGGAGGGGGGCAAGGCGGCTTTCTGGTTTTGGACAAGCCCGAAGGGATAACTTCGGCCAGGGCTGCGGCCATGATAAAGAAGCTTCTGGCGCCGCGCAAGATCGGTCACACCGGGACCCTGGACCCGTTTGCGACAGGGGTGCTAGTCCTGTGTCTAAATGAAGCCACCCGCGCGGCCGACCAGATCACCAAGCTGAGCAAGGTGTACCAATCGACCCTGCATTTCGGGGTGGAGACCGACACTTTGGACAGGACCGGCAAGGTGGTGGGTCAAAGCGATCTGGCATTTGCCGAGCAGGATTTGATTGAGGTCCTGAAGACCTTTTCAGGTGTTTGTCTGCAAACGGTCCCCAGGTTTTCGGCCGTAAAGGTCGATGGTCGCAGACTCTATGAACTCAGCCGCAAGGGGATCGAAGTCGAGCGGCCTGAGCGTGAAATATGCATCCACTCGATTGTGCTGAAATCTTTCGAGTGGCCGGTGGCTTTAATCGAGGTTTGCTGCTCGAAGGGCACTTACATCAGGCAGCTTGCCTCCGACATAGGACAGAAATTGGGATGCGGAGCGCACCTGTCGGCACTAAGGCGCACCAGCCTAGGGCCTTTTACCCTTGAGCGGGCAATCCGTTTGGATGAGGTGACTTCCGGCTTATGTGTCGCGGGGGCAATTATCCGCCTGAATGAAGCTCTTTGCCATCTGCCGGCGGCTTTGATGCTGGACCGGGAGTGTCTGTGCCGCTTGAGAAACGGACACCTCGATGCGCAGTGGGAGAAAGAACACAACGAAAGCTTTTACGGCTGGCCTGAGGCCGTGCGGATCGTGACATGCACGAACCGGCTGGCTGCATTGTGGTGGCCCAATTGTGCTCCCAATGGGTCGCGTCGTCTGCGAATATTTCCATTTTAACATCAAGGAGGAATACAGCCGTGGTAATGACCCCAGAGAAGAAGAAGGAAATCATTGATGATTTTAGAGTGCATCCGTCCGACACCGGCTCGCCCGAGGTACAGATCGCTCTTCTGAGCGAGAGAATCACTTATTTGACCGAACACTTCAAGAGCCACAAGAAAGATCACCATTCGCGCAGAGGGCTCCTGAAGCTGGTCGGACAGCGCCGGCAGCTTCTTAACTATTTGAAGCGGAAAAACATCGAACGTTACAACACGGTGATCGAACGGCTCGGATTGCGCCGGTAAGCTCTGGGTATGGTTGTGCCGCGTGCTCGCTTCTCAAACGAGTGGGTAGCATGTATCTTTATCATGGAAGGAAAATACAAATATATGAAACATACAGTGGAAGTTGAGGTTGGCGGACGGTGGCTCAGATTTGAGACAGGAGAGGTGGCCAGGCAGGCCGGAGGCTCCGTTCTGATGAGATACGGCGATACGGTGGTGATCGTGGCCGCTACGAAGGAAGATAGGCAAAGGGAGGGGATCGACTTTGTCCCGCTCTCAGTGGACTACCAGGAGATGAGCTACGCGGCGGGCCGCATACCGGGAGGGTTTTTTCGGCGAGAAATCGGCCGGCCGAGCGAGAAGGAGACTTTGACCTCCCGTTTGATCGACCGCCCCATTCGTCCGCTTTTCCCAAAGAAATGGGCGTTTGAGACCCAGGTGATTGCCACCGTCATGTCAGTGGATATGGAAAATGAGCCTGATGTAGTAGCCCTTACCGGCGCCTCGGCCGCTTTACACGTTTCATCCATTCCTTTTTGCGGACCTGTTGCTGCGGTGCGTGTAGGCAGAGTGAACGGCAGGTTCATAATAAATCCTTCGGCCGGCATGCTTGCCCAGAGCGACATGAACATCGTGGTGGCCGGGACTCGCGACGCAGTGGTAATGGTTGAAGGCGGGGCGGAATTCGTGCCTGAAGAAGACATTGCGGAGGCGATCATGCTGGCTCACCAGGCCATAGTGCCGGTGGTAGCCGCCCAGGACGAATTACAGAAACTGGTGGGGAACTCAAAGGAAGCTCTGGCGGAGGTGGTTGTTGACCTAGGCCTTATTGACAGAATTTCGGCTCTTGCCCTTGCGGGGATGCGCGAAGTGATGACTGTGGCGGAAAAGCAGGCCAGACGAGAGCGCAAAAAGGAGCTTTGGGCCCATATCGGTGAACTGGTTGCCGCCGACTGCGAAGGAAGGGAAAAAGAGATCGAGGCCGCCCTCGAGGAACTTGAAAAGAAAGTTGTGCGCACTATGATGGTAGAGCAGCGCCACAGGATTGACGGGCGCGCTTTCGATCAGGTCCGCCCCATTTCGATCGAGGTCGGGAAACTGCCGCGTACTCACGGCTCGGCGCTTTTTACCCGCGGCGAGACGCAGGTGGTTGCCGTCGTTACTCTCGGCTCATCTTCAGACGAACAGAAGATCGAAGCCCTTGCAGGGGAGACTTTCAAGTCTTTTATGCTGCATTATAACTTCCCGCCATTTTCGGTCGGCGAGGTGAGGCATTTAAGGGGACCGGGACGCCGGGAGATCGGTCATGGTGCGCTCGCTGAACGCGCCATAAAGCCATCTTTGCCAAAGAATGGCGAATTTCCCTATACCATCCGGGTTGTCTCAGAAGTGCTCGAATCGAACGGATCGAGCTCAATGGCTACGGTTTGCGGCGCATCTTTGGCCCTCATGGATGCAGGAGTGCCGGTTACGGATGGGGTGGCGGGCATTGCGATGGGACTTGTCAAGGAAGGAGATGAGTTCATAATTCTTTCGGACATCCTAGGTGAGGAGGACCATTTGGGGGATATGGATTTCAAAGTAACAGGAAGCTCCAGGGGCGTCACTGCCTTCCAGATGGACGTAAAGATATCGGGGGTGAGCCGGGAAATATTGAAAAAAGCCCTTGAACAGGCCCGGGCCGGACGTCTTCATATACTTGGAAAAATGAAGGAAGCCATCGCAGAACCCAGGCCTCAACTTTCGCCTTATGCCCCAAGAGTGGTGACCATTCAGATCAATCCCGATAAAATCCGCGAGGTTATAGGGCCGGGAGGTAAGGTCATACGCGCTATCGTGGCTGAAACGGGAGCAAAAATCGACATTGACGACAGTGGTCGAGTCGTTGTAATGAGCCCTGATGGGGAAGCGTGCGATAAAGCTATCGAGAGGATTAGGAACATTGCCGCCGAGCCTGAAGTGGGCCAACTGTATATGGCCAAAATAGTTCGAGTTACGGACTTTGGCGCATTTGCCGAGATCCTTCCGAACACGGAGGGTCTGATCCACATTTCGCAACTCGAACACAGGCGGGTCCGCAAGGTGACCGACGTTGTGAACGAAGGTGACGAAGTCCTGGTTAAGGTGATAGATATAGACAAAGACGGCCGGATTCGGCTGAGCCGAAAAGCCGCTTTGCCTCCGGAACAGAAAGAATCGAACTGATTGTTGTCAAAAAGGGGCTGAGAAGAAATTGTACCAGAAAACGGTTCTCCGTAATGGGATCAAAGTGGTGACTGAAAAGATTCCTTTTGCCCATTCGGTTTCGACCGGAATCTGGGTAAATACAGGCTCTCGCGATGAAAATGTCATTGAGCGGGGGATCACACATTTCATCGAACATATGCTCTTCAAGGGCACAAAGCGCCGAAGCGCTCTGGACATAGCCAAAGAATTCGACTCCGTGGGCGGTTTTGCCAATGCATTTACTTCCAAGGAGCAGGTGTGTTTTCACGCCAAGGTCCTTGCCTCGCATCTTCCACTGTTGACCGATCTTCTTTCCGATCTTTTTCTTCAGTCGATTTTTGACCCGGCAGAGATAGACCGTGAGCAAAGCGTCATAATTCAGGAAATCCGGATGGTGGAGGATACCCCTGATGAGTTCATACATGTACTTTTCCAGGAAGATTTCTGGAAGCAAAATTCGCTTGGGTTGCCTATCTACGGGACGGTTGAAACGGTTGAAAAGACCGGCCGCAAGGAGTTGCTTGACTATATTGCCAATCATTTCAACCCGGAAAGAATTGTAATATCGGCGGCCGGCAACCTCGAACATCAGAGGTTTGTAGACCTCATCGCTCCGCCCATGGAAACCCTCGACCACTCGAACCCGGTACCCGCACGCTTTCCTCCGGATTATCATTTCTTTTCCAGGGTGATAAAAAAAGACCTCGAACAGGTCCACCTGGTCCTGGGCATGCGGGGGACCTCGCAGGTCGAGAAGGCACGGTTCGCTTCCCATCTGCTGAACGTCATTTTGGGAAGCAGCATGAGCAGCCGTCTTTTCCAGGAAATCAGGGAAAAACGCGGCCTGGCCTATTCGGTTTACTCCTTTTCTCACAGCCACGAAGATTCCGGAATGCTGGGCGTATACGCAGGAGTTGCTCCGGATAACGTGCAGGAAGTCCTCGAGCTCATTAACGAGCAACTGGCCACACTTGTGCAGGAAGCCATTTCGGAGCCCGAGCTCAATTCCGCCAAGGAATATATCAAGGGCAACATGTATATTAACGCCGAGAGCAACGATTATCGCATGAACCGGCTTGCCAGAAACGAGTTTTTATTCGGCCGCTACGTTTCTTTTGAGGAAATTGAAAAGAAAATAGACTCCGTAACCTCCGAAGAAATACAGGCATGGTTCCGAAGCATTTACGGTCCGGATAAAATGGCGGCGATGCTTTATGGGCCGGTGGAAATGGAATCGGAAACACCGGAAAGCATTCCAAGGCAAGGATAGAGCCTGATGAGCCTGTTTTTCCAGGTACTTGCGAGTGGTTCACGGGGCAACGCAGTCCTGGTGGCCAGCGCAAAGACACGGCTTCTTGTCGATGCGGGAATGACCTGCAAAGAACTGACGGGCCGCATGGCGAGGACGCCGATAGAGGCAGCCAGTCTTGACGCATTGCTCATATCCCATGAGCACAACGATCATGTCAGTGCGGCGGGAACATTGAGCAGAAAGTTCAACCTGCCCGTCTACATGACAAGAGGAACCCTTGACAATCTGCCGGCCAACATTGGCAGGTGCGCTTCGGTTACAGTCTTTGGGACTGGAAAATGCTTTGAAATAGGCGATCTTGTAATTCAGCCTTTTGCCACCTCGCATGACGCAGCCGAGCCGGCCGGGTTCACGATCGAAAACTGCGGGGTGCGCCTTGGAATATGTACAGACCTAGGAATCGCCACCAACCTGGTGAAAGTGAGATTAAAGGGCTGCCACGGTTTGGTCGTGGAGGCCAACCACGACATAAACAGGCTTCTGGAGGGTCCGTATCCATGGTTTCTCAAGCAGCGAATAAAGAGCGCTCACGGCCACCTGTCAAATGAAGAGGCTTGCGATCTGCTTGAAGCCGTGCATCATGAAGGTCTTCGCTGCGTGATCTTGGCTCACCTCAGTGAGACCAACAATCACCCCGATCTGGTGCTCGAAAGCTGCCGAAAGCTTTGCTGCTCGCCACGCTGGGAATGCGTCCGTTTCGAACTGGGAAAACAGGACGATCTGGCCATCCCCGTTGAATTATCCTAAATAAAAGAGCCGGGGAAGCCCCGGCTCAGCCTTCTCAACCGCCGCAAAGCCGGAGGGGCGTCCTCTCAGCCTTTCGGAGGCAATTTGTGTAGAGATTTAATTTAAACCAACTTCTTGACGTTAACCGCCTGCGGTCCTTTTGGTCCACGTTCTACGTCGAAACTTACCCGATCTCCCTCACTCAAAGAGCGAAATCCTTCGGACGCAATGGCACTGTAGTGGACAAAAACGTCTCCCTGATCCTTAGTTTCAATGAAACCGTAGCCCTTTTTGTCGTTGAACCATTTCACGCGGCCTTCCGACATCTCTCCAATTCCTTTCCTTCTCTGGTCCTGTTCCCATTGCTTGCAATTTCGCTTCTTTGAGCAATCCTTGCAAAACACCACCTTCTTGCGGACCGATCCCCCCCGATTCCAGCAGGCACCGGACCAAGCGCTCCCCTAAGATATAGGTCACTACAGCAAGAATTGAAGAATGTCAAGCATTTAATTATATCTGTAAGATCCAGCTATATCCGGTAAATTCATGTAAGCCATCCTGCTGGATTTACCTGCGCGGTCCAGGGGGGTCTTGGAATCGAGGAAATTTCTCAGACTATATCGCGCGTTTATTTTCAGTTTCCTGCGGATATTCCTTCTGTGGGTTCGCACCGTATTCTCCGAAATGTGCAGCCGCCTGGCTATCTCATCTGTGCTTACGCCATTTTTGACCAGGGAGGCAATCCGCATTTCGGCGGATGAAAGAGTCATGGCTATGTTGGCGTCTATGGTAAAGGCGGAAGTCAAGCTTTCGAGATGATGAGTCAGCATGTCAATTTGCGCTTCACAATGGTAGAGGGCTGGATCGTCTCTGAGCTTGCGAAGTATGGGCATCAGCAGGTTTTTTAGTTTAAGGGCGATCCGGGTTTCCATTTCTTCTCTTTCGCGATCGATATTTCTCGTAAGAACCGACAGTGCCCTATTGGTTTCGAAAAGCTGAGAGTTCAAGTTTTCGAGGCGGCGCCGATAAGCATGCGATTCCAGGCGGCTGCGTTCAAAATCGTCCTTGAGCCTCTTTAATCCCCTCTCATTTTCCAGGACCTTTAACGCACTGGATATCAAATGGCGCAACAGATCATCCTCATAGGGCTTTTCCAGTATGCTGAAGGCGCCCAGTTCCAGAGTCCGGACTGCGGTATCCCTAAGTGAGGGTTCCGTCATGACGATGATTTTCAGATCGTTGTCAAACTGCGGGATCAGCTCCAGAGCGCTGACAGCGGATGTGAAAATATTGAGCAGGACTATATCGCACCCCGTGTTGCTGATGTGCTTGAGAGCGTGTTCGGGCTGAGCGAAACCTTCAGCGTTAAGGCCCCAGCTTCGAATCATCCTGGTGAGGGTCTCGCGCGCCTGCCAGTCGTCGTCCAATATTACAGTCATGGAATTCTTAGAAGTTTCCATATTAGAATCCAAGCCTTGTCTTTAATTATGGTTTAGATAACCAAATATACATCAACAATAACAAGGGCTAGTCTAGAATCACCGCAAGAAAATTCTTACCACAATATTTGTGCTTGCTATTTACACTTACACCATTTGTGGCAATCTTAGGACTAATGCGAGTCTCATCAGACCGTTGCATTCTAAGTGTAACTTTAAGGCGTTTAAGATCAGTGTCAAGGGAACTTCCGGAAAAATTCCCAATTCCCCAATTCTGCAATCTTGTATACAATATGTCGTGTTTTGAGGTCCGGTTTTATAACAGACGACAGAAAGCCGGCCCCCGAAGTGTATCTAGTCGGGGGTCGGATGTCGGAAAACAGAGAAAAACATCCCACGGGCCGTAAGATCGCGTCAACTTTCTTTTGACGCTTGCTGTAGCAGCCAAGAAACGCTATAGGAAACGACCTAAGTAAGTCGTCACGCTGGTGAAGCTAGCCCCGGCCCTGACGGGGGGTCGGCATCCAGTGGCGGCCGTTTAAAATGCCTCTTTTGCCGGAATGACGACGGCAGGCAAGTCAGCGTTTCAGGGCTGTTTCCTATAAGCGGGGCGAGATTTGGTGAAAAAGCGAAAAATAATTATCTCTACTGGAGACCGATATCCATGAATTGTTCTTTTGCCGCCCTTAAAAGGCTCTGGGATCAAATGTCCCGGAAGGCCAAGGTCGGCATGCTGGCCGTCCTTGCCCTGGGAGTTTTCCTACGCGCCTTTCGTCTTGATACTTTTGAGTTCAAGGGAGATGAACTGGAGGGAATCATGAGGGGTCTTGCGGCCCCTGCGCAGCACTGGTGGATCGATCACGGGGCTTCCGCCAGCGTGCACATCCCATTTGGCCCGGCTTTTTCTTATATCATGGGCCTGTTGACGGCCGTGAGTCCGGACCCATACGTGCTCACCGCATTTATTCTTGCCGCAAATATTTTCGTACTGATGCTCGCGGTGCTGTTTTTTGCGGAGTTCTCCAGGGACCATAAGCAATTTGTCCTTTGCATATTGCTTTTTTCATTATCACCCTATTTGATTATCTTCAGTCGGAAGATATGGCAGCCTAATGTTTTGCTCCTTTTCGCAATCCCTCTGGTGCTGATGACAGCAAGGGTTGGCCGGTCTCCCCGTCTGTTGCTGCCTATCGGCCTGCTCGCGTCCATTGTCGTCCAGCTTCACCACAGCGGCATTTTTTATCTACCTGTGCTGGTCTGCTTTGTGGTGTTCTCGTTAAGACTGCGTCCCGGCGCGGTTCCCAACCCCCCGCCCGGGCGGAGCCACGCCTTCTGGACCGCTGTTGGATTGATAGCGTTCATTTTGCCTCTTGTTCCATATCTTAGCTTCCTAATGCATAATTTCCGGCAGGCAGGCATCCCGCAATGGGCGGCAAGAGCCCCACACCACCTCGGGGCACAGGGGGCAATCAAGTGGGTCCTATTTTCAGCGACGGGCAGCCATTTCTGGCGGTATATGTTTTCCGGAAGGTCAACCGACTGGTCGTGGCCCATTGCGCCCTTTCCCGGCGCAGTAGTTGTTTTCTGCTACTTGCTCGTTATTCCGTTCCTTTTGGGCGTTTTTAGGTATGTAAAGACCGCCTGCACTTTTTTCAGGGCCGGGTCTTCCGATCCGGCGGCGCGTCCGAGCCCCAATGATTTGCTCTGCGCCTTGTCAATAGTATTTGTTTTTGTGCTCTATTGTTTTGTTTTGGACCACGGGCGGCCACATCATTTCACTATCATTCTTCCATTCCTTATCCTGGCCTTGTCTGACGGGGTCTTGAGTCTTAAGTCCCTCAATGGAGGATCGCCCAGCCCTGTTTTACGCCGATGGAGCACCGCCGCCCGGGTCCTGCTTTGTGCCGGGCTGATCTCATATGCGCTTCAATACCCGTTTGTTCTCTTGTATGTGAACGCCAATAACGGCTCGACCGGGGAATACGGCTTCTGCTACCGGGAACAAAGAGAGGCCGCAACAAAAATCGCACTCCTTGCAGATCGAGGACAGATCAAAATCAACCCTGCGGTCGGCTTGGAAAATTCTTTCCCACCCTGGCGCAAAGAACAACTCCAGGATACTATCGCATACATTTGCAAGACCGAATTCAGTACCGACGTTGTGTTCAATACAAATGCCAACCCTGATGCCAAGACGCTAAAGATTCTCAAAACGGGGGAAAAGCTGCATATAGAAATCGGTCAATAACTGACAAAACTTGTTTGTACAAACAATTGCAAGCAATTAGGAATTAGGAATGAAAGAGGAACAATTAGGAATTAGAAATGAAAAAAAGCAATTAGCAATTAGGAATTAGGAATTAGGAATTAGGAATGAAAAAGCAGTTACGAGAACTCTTAGACAAGGGGTCCTGTTGTAGCTTCCACGGCTTTTAGCAGATCTGCGCTCTTCATAAGGCTTACCATAGTGTTGATATCACAGGAGATGATGCGGTCCCTGTCCAGGTGTGGGACCTTGTTCCTAATAGTCTTGTAAGCTGCCATGGTCCCGGCGCCAGGTTTGAGGTTTGTGAAAAGATCCAGGGCTTGGGCGCCGCACAGCAACTCGATGGCGATGACAAATTGGGCGTTTTTTACTATCTGAGCGCACTTGCGGGCTGAAAGGGCGCTCATGGGAACGATGTCTTCCTTGTTTGCCGAAGTCGGTATGGAATCCACACTTGCCGGATGTGCGAGCACCTTATTTTCCGAGACCAGAGACGCTGCCGTGTACTGGGTTATCATGAAGCCGGAGTTGAGTCCCCCTTCACTTACCAGGAATGCCGGCAGGCCGCTCAGTTGGGGGTTTACCAGCCGTTCGATGCGCCTTTCGGATATGTTGGCAAGTCCCGCGACAGCAAGGGCGAGAAAGTCGAGCGCAACACCGACCGGCTGGCCATGAAAGTTGCCTCCGAGGACAAATTCTCCGGAGTCTGCGAAAATCAGAGGATTATTGGTCGAAGAGTTCATCTCGGTTTCAAGAACTTTTCTTGTGTAGGCGACGGCTTCTTTGCTTGCCCCGTGAACCTGGGGGGAGCACCTTAGAGCGTAGGCGTCCTGGATGCGGCCGCAGTCTTTGTGGGAGGAAATAATCTCGGAGTTTCGAATAATTCGGCGCATATTGAATGCTGAAGCAGCCTGGCCGGGATGAGGGCGCACTTCATGTATCCTGGGATCGAACTGCACCCTGGAGCCCATCAACACCTCAAGGCTCATTGCAGCGGCAATATCGGCCAGTTTGCAAAGCGCTTCGGCATCGTAGGCAGCAAGTGCGCCGACGGCTGTTGACATTTGAGTGCCGTTAACCAGGGCAAGACCCTCTGCG
>DASPQK010000299.1:0-2745 GCA_035624985.1 Syntrophobacteraceae bacterium
GGTGATGGAATCGAGCAGAATGACCACGTCGCGCTTGTGCTCGACCAGGCGCTTGGCTTTTTCGATGACCATCTCGGCTACCTGAACGTGGCGGGCCGCCGGTTCGTCAAAGGTGGAGCTGATGACCTCGCCCTTGACCGAACGCTGCATGTCGGTGACTTCCTCGGGGCGCTCGTCGATGAGCAGGACGATGAGAACTACTTCAGGATGGTTGGTGGTGATGGAGTTGGCCAGTGCCTGCAAGAGCATGGTTTTGCCGGTGCGTGGCGGGGCTACGATGAGGCCGCGCTGACCCTTGCCTACCGGAGTAAGCAGATCCATCACCCGGCAACTTATGCCCTCCTTCATTGTCTCCAGCTTGATGCGTTCCTGGGGATAGAGCGGGGTAAGGTTGTCGAAGAGGATCTTGTTGCGCGTCTCCTCGGGCGATTCGAAGTTGATGGCCTCGATCTTAACCAGAGCAAAATACTTCTCGCCCTCGTGGGGCGGACGGACGTTGCCGCTGATGGAATCGCCGGTCTTGAGATCAAACTTGCGAATCTGCGAGGGGGAAACGTAGATGTCGTCCGGGCCGGGCAGATAGTTGTAATCCGGCGAGCGCAGGAAGCCGTAGCCGTCGGGCAGAATCTCCAGCACACCCTCGGCGAAGATGTGACCTTCCTTTTCGCTTTGCCCCTGGAGGATTTTGAAAATCAGGTCCTGCTTGCGAAGGCCGCTGGTGCCGGGGATTTCCAGGGAGCGGGCGATGCGGGTCAGTTCGGTGATGTTTTTTTCTTTGAGTTCAGCGATGGTCATGATTACCTACGATATGTGGGAATTGGGAACGGAAGAAGCCGGATGGGGGAAGTACTCCGGGAAAAGAAACGGCTTGAATTCAATGCCGGCAACCGGCCAGCGCCGTGTTTGGAGGCTCTCCTGAAATGAAGTGGAGCATCAACTACCGGGAAGCGCGATTGCCTTGAACGGCAGACCGTAAGAAACCGCTGCCTGATTCAACTATACCCTTCAGGGGTGGCGTCAAGCAGCACGACGAGTTTCGACCGGCTGTTCCGCAGCGGCCTCGATGGGCGCGGGATAGCCGGGGTTGGTGTGTTGAAAACGGCCCAGAACTTCATTGGTGGTGTCCTGCAGTCGTGTGTTCGGCTTGTGCAGCTTGCGGGTTGCCTTGCTGGCCAACTGGCAGAGCTGGTAACGATTGGAGACATTAGAAAGAGCTCCAAAAACTAAATCGGAACGCATGAGAAATTCTCCTTGCAAAAAATTAGCTCCTACCGGCACAAAACATAGGCCGGTGGCGCAATTGGGGCATACCTACAATCAGAGTTACCCCTAATTCCCCTCCCAAGGTTTTAGACGCACGAAAGAAGCACATAGTTCAGAATCGTGACGCACTTTCGCAGATTGTGGGACAGGCATTATGCCGTATCAGCGATACAGGTTGCAGCCTTGGGAACTATCCATTCCGTATTCCCGTTCCGGCACAGAACAAACGCACCGAGGCATCAACAGATGAGCCGCAGCTCAATTATGATGCGGGAAAAACGGACGGGCGCACACATTCTCTAATCCGCCCTAATAATGGATAGCAATTTTGACTTTATACTGTGAGGGCTTCAAGGTCAACAGTTTTTTCGTGGATGTTGACGACTTTGGGACAGAATGAGAGAAACATGCATCATTTTAGAGATAAGCGCTTTTAAATCTATAGGATATAGAGAACATTCATCCAGAATATTCCTCGCTTGGAAAAATATTTCTAAAAACGGGAGATTTTCGCGTTTTGTTCCACATTCTGGGGAACCTGACTGGTTACTACGATTTGATGACGGGGGTACAAAATAAGCGGCCACAAAGCCGTTGGTTGGTTGATCCTAGGCGATTGTCCGGCGAAGGGCAGGAGAGTAGAATGGCGCCTATCCGGGAGGCGTATCCAGGAGAACAAAATAACAATCCCGGCAAACAGGGCCGTATTGAGCCTCTCTGCTCCTATATAAGAGGATATGCAGGCACGGCGCAGATGGGGAGAATCGACGCTGGAAAAGGAGTTTTCCATGAAGAAGACTGGCTGGCTAGTTGTTGCCATCCTGATGCTGACAGGGGTCTGCATCGCGGCAAGCGGATCAGGGAAGATCAATAACATCTCCGGTTATGCGCCAGAAACCGCTTGGCTGCCGGCGGGTTACCACATCACGCTCAATCCGCACTCTCCACCGAAGGGGCAGGATTATTTCATCACCCAGCAGAATGTGTATGCCTTAGGCTGGCGGACAGGCGACGACGTGACCTTTATTGACCCAGACGCAAGCCATCCCTGCCCGTCGAAGGACACAGACACCGCAATCATCAACCTGACAAGAAACCAGTGGGTGTGCGCGATTGCAGCAGGGTCGTTTTAGGCGGTAGCCCGGCAGAAATTCCTGCGATTATCGGGTCCAGTGGTGCGAACGAGGGCGTTGTGCCGGAAAATCCGGCGAATTTTGTCGAAATTCAATAGAAAAAGTTTTCCATAGGCAATTTGGAAGCGGCGAGGAAAAAATGCCGAATATTCATTGACAATTTACATATCGGACATAAATAATCCATTAATACACGTTGGGCGCAAGAATTCCCCTGTACGCCAGGCGCCAGGATTCCCCAACAGCACGATAACAACATTTACCAGCAGTTCTGACGCCGGAATTCCCCGGTACGCTTGGCGTCAGAATTTCGCATGAGTTCCAAAGGAGGGACAATGAAACAAGCATC
>DASPQK010000300.1:0-2365 GCA_035624985.1 Syntrophobacteraceae bacterium
AATCACATGCACTATTATCAGAAGCAAATCCACTACCGGCTGCTAGACGTCAAATAAGCGAGGTTTTTTAATGCTTGGGCGACCGCACATTTCTTTAAATAGGCGGAAGTTTTCAGCGCCTCTCAACATGTTCATAAATATAAGGCAGAAACACAAAGACAAACCACTCCTTATGGATTTATCAATTTCAACCAATTTCGTTTGTCTTCGTTGTGTCTCCTCCTTTCGCCCGTTTATAGATTAGCGCCGAGATCGGGCCGAGCCCGGCGCTGTGATTTTCACGTAAACTTCAATTGTTGTATATGATCGAACGTCTCCAAGAAGCTCTCCAGATGCCGACTGTAGGTCAATATTCTGAAAACCAGACAGCGGCCGGTGGCCACGATCTGACAGGGAATCTGGATATAGCTTACCAGGAAGCGCTTGAATTCCATCCGCAAGATATCCCGGCGTGCCGCAGGTGCGAGGGTTACCAAGCCATACCAGGCCTTCAGATTCCAGGCCAGGGCCGCAATGACCATATAGGCCCAATTCGAAACCAGACTATCCGATGGCATCCTCAGCGCGTTCACCCCGCTCTTGAGTTGACCGATGACGTTTTCCTGATTACAGCGGTCATTGGCGAAGAGAACGATCTGCTGCATAGTCATCTTGCGGTCATTGGTGATGTAGAAAAAATATCTTACCTCGTCGAACAATCGGCTCTCCCCCTTTTCGACGGTGAGGTTTTTCCGAACGACAACCATCCGGTACGTCTTGCTGCAATGGGTGGGGCGATAATCGAATTCGGCGACTTGTTCGCTCCGGAGGCGTATGTTTTTGAACTCTCTTGCTTGGACCACCTTTTCCTTAACGTTTTCCGGACGCTCCCGCTCTTCTGTTTTAACCTCGTAGCGCGCAGGCCGTTCGAGCGGCTTCCAGAGGCTCTTGGGCAAGGCATCCGCCATCTCGACAAGATTCGGTTTCGCATCATAACCAAAGACAAATCCGACCCTCTCATCCCAACGATCAAAGTTGTGCGTGAGAGAAAAATCTGTGTCGCCCCGCAGCCACACCTTTTTGAATACAGGCACAACTCGGTCGATGGCCAGATCCATCCATTCGGCCGCCCCATCGGAAGAAGGGCGGCTGCCCGGTCGATTCACGAGATAAAGTACCTCATTCGTATTGGCCAGAGTCACGATCAGCGGCGCGTACCCCCAGATCCCGTTATAGGCAATGTCCATCCCCTCCTTGCATTCCCCCGTGGTCCCGGCAATGGTTCCGTCGACATCGATGATGGCTTCCTTGCGGAAGGAAGAGTCCTGCAGATCCCAGACTTTCGCTCTCGTTTCGTTGATCGTTTCCTGCAGCGCAAAGATCCAGGTTTCATCGAAGCGGCGCAGAAAATCTCCGGCCGTTGTCGGATCCGGAATCCTTTCCGCGTCCAGGGCGTTCAGGTAGGTTTCATCATTGCGCAATCGCTCGATATCTTCCAAACAGGTGCCGCCGGTGAGGACGTTGTACGCGATATTCAGGACATGATCCGATTCCCAGTAAGGCACATGGACCTTCAGCAGCACGATGTTTTTGTTGATCGCCCTGTCCAATCCCAGTTTGCATACCAGTTTGTGCAGGGCGCCGATTCCGCCGAAACCGATTGCCCGGGTTCTTTCGGCAATCTGGTAGTGGATATTGGAGTCTTTAAACATGGAATCGGGCTGGTCCTCATACTGCTTTCTCACCAGCCGGGTTTTGAGATTTTGCTTGTCACGGAGGTAGATTTTGTGGTCTCTTTTATTCACCTGAAATGTGCTCCTTTTGGTTGTAGTGGCAAAATCAACGTTCCTATTATAACCAATAGCGATGCACATTTCAGGGCTATTTTCAAGTTTTCTCAAAAAATCACGCTGGTTTAGAGTCTAGAGGTGTGTCTTCAATTCGTCATTCGCCGCTATCCATTCGTCACTTGAAACGCAGCGCTCTTAGTTCAGGGATCAATTTTTGCTGCAACGCCAACTGATAAAACTTTCCCAATCCCTCGATATGCCTGGGTCCCATGTCATAGTCGATATTGTGACGTAGATAATTCTCAAGATAAGATGCCGGCAAGCTCAGCGATTCGGCATAAACAGAAGCAATTTCGCTTCGCCTCTCCAATCCCCACCTTTTGGCCTCTTGAAATATGGCAATTAGATCATCCGGCAGTTGAACATCAGATCTGCACGCCCAAAAGGCACAAACAAAAGGCCGCTGCTGCCATTGCGCCCATTCCGCAGCCAGATCCAAGACCTCGTATTCCTCAAGCCGCACCCTCAAAGCCGCGTCTCCGATGAGCAATGCAGCATCACAACGCTTCAGCATTGCATCCAGTTCAGGCGCGTAA
>DASPQK010000301.1:0-11801 GCA_035624985.1 Syntrophobacteraceae bacterium
AATTTGCCTCTCCCGGTCGGCAATCCTGGCCTCGGCATCTCCGAGCGCCTGCATCAGTACTTCGATTTGATTATGGCTGTGTCCGGCTCTCCACAAAGCAAAGCATTGCTCAATCTTATCGGTGCTCCGGACATTGAGTTCCTCGCAAATCGCGTTCAAGGTCGGCAGTCTTCCGGTCCATACCATACGGTCTGCAACAGCCGCCACATCATTGAAATCTATATTTGCATGGTTTGGCCTGACTTTCGCCTGCCTCATTTCAGCCTCCCCGGCAGCGGAGATGTGACATCGGGTGTTAGAGGCCGGATTCGAATCCGCGCGGCGCTCTCCGATATCCGATGTCAGACACCTGTCCGACTATGGTTTGCCGTATCTTTTATCGAGTTCGAGGTTAACTTCCAGCACGTTGACAAACTTCTCGCCCGCAAGTCCAAACCAGGGCGCAGATACATTTTGCCGCAAGATCGCCTCGATTTCTTTTTGAACCTCGGCCGGGTTGCGTTTCAGGTTTTCAGCCCTTTTAGACGCAACACGCTCAAGTTGGAACTGCGCATTTTCAAGTGTGATATGAGGGTCGAGTCCGGAGCCCGAAGCGGTAACGTAGTCGCCGGGCACGTCTTCAAGGCCGGCGTCCGGGTGGTCTTCACGCCACATCAGAAAAAAGGTCGATTGAATGTCGCCGCCCGAATCGATCACACTGAAAGTCGTTACGGGTTTCCCGTCTCCGCCGGTTTTGGTTTCCGCAGTCAGGAATTTGCCCGGATTTTTTTCCGAGAAATCCTTGAAGAACGCGACCGCCAGATCGGGGGCCTTCGGTTCGGGAACAGCCGGGTTATCCTTGATGAATTGAGCCACTATTTTGGGATTGGCCTTGGCCCACGCGTCCACATAGTCGCTGTGGGCAGCGTCCGTTTTCACCCACGCCTGGGCAAGCGAATTGTGCAGGTCTGCCCACTGGGCCACAATACTGGGTTTGCCCTGGTATTTATCAGCGGTAAACCAGCTTTCGACGTCGGGCGCAACAAGCTGTCCGGCTTTTGGACCGCTCTTGTACTTAACGACAGGTCCGAGCGAGCGGGCCACCCTGTCGCGGAGCGCGTAATTGGATGCGGCAAGGCTCGACGAAGCCGACGCGGAGGCGTCATAAGAGGCAGCTGAGGGCCGCGGCTGAAAATATTCATCCTTTGTGAAGGGCTGAGCGATAAGTTTCGATCCCAGGTACTTGCCGTCAGGTCCCGTCAGCATACTGCCGTTTGACTGGAAGGGGAACAGGGTTTGTCCTATCACCCATAGCACCAGCGGATAAATAACGCAGGTGACGGCAACCCCGAATAGTAAAAGTAGAACGCTTTTGGAAAGATATCGCATCATGCAGGCATCTCCTGAATCCCGGCGGGCACGGTCGCGCTACCCACCCCACACCAATGTCAGCTGACCATGTGAAAGGCAACCATCACAACATCGATCAGTTTTATTCCAATGAAAGGCAAAATTACTCCACCCAATCCCCAGACGAGCAAGTTTCTTTGGAGCAGGGCATCGGCGCCGAGCGGCCGGTATTTTACTCCCTTGAGGGCAACGGGGATTAGGGCGGGAATGATCAACGCATTGAAGATAACCGCTGAAAGGATGGCGGAGGTCGGCGAATGGAGGTGCATAATGTCGACCACTTTCAGCCACGGCAAGGTGCCTGCAAACAGCGCCGGAATGATTGCGAAGTATTTGGCCACGTCGTTTGCAATGGAAAAGGTCGTGAGCGAGCCTCGAGTCACAAGGAGCTGTTTTCCGATTTCCACCACTTCGATCAGCTTTGTCGGATCGCTGTCCAGGTCGACCATGTTGGCGGCTTCCTTGGCCGCCTGGGTACCGGCGTTCATGGCCAGCGCCACGTCCGCCTGGGCAAGCGCCGGGGCATCGTTGGTGCCGTCGCCCATCATGGCCACCAGTCTTCCACCCACCTGTTCCTTCTTGATGTAGGCAAGTTTCGTTTCCGGTGTCGCCTCGGCCAGAAAGTCATCGACCCCCGCCCTTTTGGCTATCGTTGCCGCCGTCAGAGGGTTGTCTCCAGTGATCATTACGGTCCGGAGCCCCATCCTGCGCAACCTTTCGAAACGCTCGGTCATGTGCGGCTTGAGGATATCCTCCAGCACGACGACGCCGGCAATGTTGGGGCCTTCGGCGACCGCCAGAGGCGTAGCGCCTTCGGAAGCCACTTTCTGGACCAGTGCGGCGAGCTCCGGCTGCGCATTGCTTCCATTCCCGCCAACGAATTTGACGATGGCATCCGGGGCGCCTTTTCTTATTCTCCGGCCGTCCGGAAGGTCGATCCCACTCATGCGCGTTTGCGCCGTAAATGCAACGAACCTGGCGTTAGACGGCACATCCAGAGGAGATGAACCGGATTGCTCGAACAATTGCACGATGCTTTTACCTTCAGGGGTGGCGTCGGCGGCCGATGCCATAGCGGCCAGCCTGCCGACGTCGGATGTCGAGTAGTTTCCGATCGGCAGGAATGTAGTCGCGTTCCTGTTGCCAATGGTGATGGTTCCGGTCTTATCGAGCAGCACGACATCAACGTCGCCGGCCAGTTCCACGGCCTTGCCGCTCTTTGCGATGATATTGGCCTGGAGAGCGCGGTCCATGCCTGCGATTCCAATGGCCGCGAGCAAAGCGCCGATAGTGGTCGGAATGAGGCAGACGAGCAGGGCGATAAGAGTTGGGACATCGGTGCCAAGACTTTTAAGAGGCTGCTGGATTCCCAGGTAACTCTGCATGTATATTTCGGCATTGCGTGCCATCGGCAAAAGCGGGATCACGACGATGAGGAAAATCAGCGTAAAGGCCGAAAGCACGAGGGTGAGCGCGATCTCGTTTGGGGTCCGCTGCCTGATGGCGCCTTCGACCAGGGCAATCATTCTATCCAGGAAAGATTCGCCGGCTCCGCTCGTTATCTCGACCACGATTCGGTCCGAAAGCACGACTGTGCCTCCGGTCACGCCGGAGCGGTCCCCGCCCGCTTCACGTATTACAGGCGCAGATTCACCTGTTATCGCGGACTCGTCAACCGAGGCGATTCCTTCTATGATTTCTCCGTCACCGGGAATTGACTGTCCAGCCTGCACCACCACCAAATCGCCAGGTTTCAAAACCGTTGATGAGACTTCTTCAATGCGGCCTGTGGAGACGAGCCGGTAGGCAGCGGTGTCGTAGCGGGCTTTCTTGAGAGATTCAGCCTGCGCTTTGCCGCGCGCTTCGGCAAGGGAAGTAGCGAAGTTAGCGAAAAGCACCGTCAAAAAGAGCCATATATCCAGAGTTACAAAGTATGAAATGGGGACCTGACTCTGGGCGCCCTTCCACAAAGCCTCCAAGATATAGAAAAGAGTAAGGACGGCCCCAACGAGGACCACGAACATGACCGGGTTATTCCACTGGAGGTCGGGCCGCAGCATTTTAAACGCCCGCTTCAAGGCAACCTTGGCGGTTTGCTTTTCGAAAAGCCCCCGCGCTTTTACACGACGCACCGGCTGGCGCTGCGCCAGGGTCGTGCGGGCATGCGTCGCCGCCTTTTCAATTTCCGCAACTTCCTTGCTCATATCCGGAACTCCTTTGCGTGAGTCTTTCATTCGCCGTATCTTAAGATCGTCTTTCGCCGGCGCTTGTTATCCTCCAAAAGGCATCGGGCCGAAGTGCTCCGCCACGGGTCCAAGAACGCACGCCGGCAAAAAGAGCAATGCTCCGATTATGAATACGGTCCCAAGCAGCAGAAAACCGAATGTCATACCATCGTCCCGTAGAGTGCCAAGACCAAACGGGCTGGCCTTTTTCGCACCCAGGGACGCCGCCATGGCAACCGGCGCAATGATCGGCAGATAACGGCCGAAAAGCATGCACAACCCGGCTGCAATGTCGAATGGAACAGCGCTGGGGGCCGGGTTCGTCGCATTCCAGAACCCATACGTGACGCCCAGGCCGTCGAACGCGGAGCCATTGTTGGCGGTAGCCGAGGAGAACTGGTAGAGTATCTGGGAGAAGCCGTGCGCGCCCGCATTGCTTATCGCCTGCATCCCCCAGGTTGTGCCGGCAAAAAGCCCGGAAGGCCATAGGATAAAGACAGGGTGAACCAGTATGGCGATCATTGCGAATGTGACCTCACGCGCGCCGATTTTTTTCCCAAGATATTCCGGCGTCCGTCCGACCATCATGCCGGCCACGAAGAGCCCGACAATAATGAAAGTCAGCATGTTTATCATCCCGACGCCTTTGCCGCCGTAGACGCAGTTGAGCCACATTCCGGCCATGGGCGAAGCCCCTGATATCGGGTTCAGACTGTCCTCCTCCGCGTTGACCGCGCCGCACGTGACGTCGGTAGTTAGAGCATCGAAGGTTGCTCCCGCCGATGTGCCGAAACGCATTTCCTTGCCTTCGAGGTTTCCCAGATGCTGTTCAACCGGCAGGCTCGCAGCCGCAGGCAGGGCCACTGTGAGTTTTCCGCCGGGCGCTGCGGCGCTGGGGACCTCGAATTTTTGTTCCGCCGATCGTCCGGTCAGTCCGGGGTTGGGTTTGAGGGTGTCAAAATAAACCGACCAGAGGACCGTGCCCGCCATCATGACCATCATGACCGAGAAAACCACAAGCGAGTGCCTGAACTTGTTAAGCATTCGGCCAAACATGAGGACTAGAGCGAAGGGGAACATCATCATGCCATAAGTATCGAAGAAATTCGAAAATCCCGTTGGATTTTCAAACGGGTGCGCGGAGTTCATGCCGTAGAACCCGCCCCCGTTTGTGCCGAGCATTTTCATGGATTCCCAGGCCGCGACCGGCCCAACGATGATCGTTTGCGGTTTGGCCTCGCCGGTGTCGGTCGTGCCCATCGCCCCCGGTTCGACCGTCTGGACATCGTAGGAGGTTCTGAATGTCATCGGGCTGCCCTGGGTTATGAAAATGAGGCCGAATATAAGCGCGGAGGGAACGAACATGTAAACCACCACACGCCACATATCGACGAAGAAGTTGCCGACCGTCGGTTCGCCCCGCAGGGCGCGGATAATGGCAACCAGCGCGCACAAGCCCACCGCCGCCGAGAAAAAGAGATTGAAAATCCCGAAAAAGATCTGGGTGAAGTTCGAGAGGTGCTGCTCGCCCGAGTAATGCTGGAGGTTGGTGTTGGTAATAAAAGCGACGACGGTGTTAAAAATGGTGCTCGGGGCGATCATCGTAAGCCCCCTGGGGTTAAGCGGCGTGTAGGGCTGGATCGCCAGGACCACGAAGGTGTACACGAACATCAGGGTGTTGAACAGGAGCAAAGAGAAAAGGTACTGCTTCCAGTTTTGTTCGCCGCTGTCCAACCGATTCTCGAACCAGGCGAAAATCCGGGGAGGGCGGTATTTTCCGTCCATAATCCAGGCCATGTATCGGCTCAACGGAAAAGCGATGACAGTTGCCCATGCAAGAAGCGCAAAAGGCAGTAACCATATCTGAATAAAGGTCATTTGTTTTTCCTTTCAAATCGGCAGATCTCAAATCGGTAAATCGCGGGGAAAATCTCCCTCCCCCTTTGGCAAAGGGAGGGAAGAGTCGCCTAAAACCATTCCGGCCTTATCATGGCTACAGTCAGATAAACAAAAAGCAATACTGCGACAGCCGCTGTAATGTAGATCATCGATTTGCGCTCCTTTGGGCTAGATTTTTTCGCAGGCTTTCACGAACAACATGCAAAGGCCAATACACGCTATTCCAAGGAAGAACATTCCCGGCAGCCAAATCGCCAGATCCATGTCAAGCTCCTTTCAAGGGAGATCCCTCGATTTCATTAATTCAGGAATTAATGCGGTTCATCATACCGCCTTGATTTCATTGACAAAAGAGCGCGCGGCATTCAGTCTGAAGCTGAATTTCGTGCCCTGACCCAGTTTACTGCTCACCTCCACCCTGCTGCCGTGGGCCTCGATGATTTCCTTGACGATAGCAAGCCCCAAGCCCGTGGTGCTGTGCTGTTCCCGTCCAGGGACTCTAAAGAATTTTTCAAAAATATGAGGCAGATATTCCTCAGGTATTCCCGAACCGGTATCCTCGACGGCAAAAAGAACCGAGCCGTTCTCTCCGTGGGCAGATATTTTCACATATCCGCCGGGAGGAGTGAATTTAAGCCCATTGCTCAGCAGGTTGGAAAAGACTATTTCCAGTCTGAGCCTGTCGGCAAGCACCTGCGGTATATCTCCGGGCAGGTCGAGAACCAGGGAAATTCCGCGATCCACATAGGCTGGCTTCATCTCCTCAACCACATTAAGAATCACCGTCTCGGGACTCACCGGAACGAGCTCTACTGTGGGCTGCCCGAGCTCCAGTCTATGGATGTCAAGCAGGTTCTCGATAATGCGATAGAGTCGCTCGCTGTCATCACGGGCGGCCATCACAAGTTCGGCCTGTTTGGGGGTAAGCGGACCGAGTTTTTCGTTTAAAAGCACATGGGCGGCAAGCCTGATTGAAGTCAGAGGGGTCTTCAGTTCATGCGAGACAGTTGAAATCAGGCCGCTTTTGACCTCGTCAAGCTGGCGCAGCCGGGTCACATCCGAGAGGATAAGCGTCACACCGATCAGCCGCCTTTCCTCGTCCAGTATCGGGACCGCTTCGGGCAAAAAGAAGCGTTCCTCTCCATCCTTGAAGACCTGAATGGCCGAATCATACGTCTTCAGGCGGATGGGACGCATATCGAGATAAGCACGCTCGAAGAGTTCCCGTATCTTGTCATTTTCCACAGACTGGATTCTCATTCCGGTCTTGAGGCCAAAGAGAAGTTGAGCCGTTTGGTTGGAAAGCTCGACATCACCCGCGGGATTGCAGATCACGACGGCATCCGGAAGAGAGTTAAGTGCTGAGAGGGTAGCCTTCTGGGAGCGAATGAGCTGGGCGCGGTTCGTTCGCCTGAGTTCGCGCAGGCTCGAGGTCATTTCGTTGAAAGCTTGAGCAAGCTGGCCGATTTCATCTCCAGATCCGGTCTTCACAACAAGATCGAGGTTGCCCTGCTGAATTTCCTTCACCGAGCGGGTGAGGTTGGATATCGGTCTTAGTATGGATGGCGCTATAAGGATGGCAAAGATCAGCGCCAGGATTGTCCCCGCCAGCACCAGTGCGACAACGGTGCGGTTTGTCTTGGTTGCCTGATAGCGCACCTGGCCGTCGGCGGAAATCATATTATTCAAGTTGATGTCGATTATTTGCTGCGCCGCATTTATCACCGCGTCCGAGTGGGGCAGAAGCTTTTTCAGGTAGAAGTCTCGGCGCTCGGCGCCGCCGTTGGGCACTTGCAGGAAAGTTTCCAACTCACTTCTGTAAGCCTGCCAGGATTCCGCCAGCCTGCCGGTAAGCTCCTTCTCGCCCGGCAAAGCGGCATTGTTTTGCTGGAACTTAAGACTGCGGGAAAACTTGAATACGGCGTAGTCGGCTTTGGTCCTCTCGCCGCCGTTTTCCCAAAGAAACGTGTCAGCGTTACGGTCGATTTCCTGGATCGCCTGCTGCATGGTCAGGCCGGCAACCACGCGGCTATAGTCTTCGCTGAAAATTCGCTCGAGCGTCTTGCTGGACTCCGTAATAGTCCTGATGCTTATGAGGCCCATCACCAAAAGAATCAACAAAGGTCCGCACGAAGCCAGCATCAGCTTGGTTTTCAGAGTCATGAGCAAGCCTTTCCCGATTTAGTATGGGCAAACCACATGCCAATTGCTCTATAAGAACAACTTAAGCAAATTCAACGGATTAGCTAATAAATTAACAAGGGGCGCCGTGATGAAGAATTTCAAAATGAAGGATCGGGTCATCTGAGATATTTCAAAATGAAATGTGGCAGGGACCGACAGAACCGACAGGACAAATAGGACAAACAGGACATGCAGGACGTAGACGCATAGGAGGTATAAAATTCTGCGCTTCACTGAGGCGCGCGGGCTCATTGCCTGCGGCTCCCTGCTCGCCGCGTCTTCTTCATAGTCCATATTTTTTGCGCTTGCGCCAAAGGGTCACCGAATCCATTCCCAGAATCCGGCATGCTTCTTCTATGGACTTGCTGGAAGCCAGCACGCGGCGGATATGGGTCCTTTCGATCTCTTCCATGCTGACCAGGTCGCCCGCTTCCGGTTCACGCCCCGAAGGTTTGACCTTGAGAGGCAAGTGATGAACCCCCACCCGCTCATCTTTGCACAACAGGACCGAACGTTCGATGGAGTTGCGCAGTTCTCTCACATTGCCGGGCCATTCGTAGTTCCTGATGGCGTTGGAGGCATTCTCGGAGAACCCCAGAATTCGCCGATGATTCTGCCTGGCAAAAAAGGCCAAAAGAGACTCGGCCAGCGGGATAATATCCTCGCGGCGCTCCCGGAGCGGAGGGATCATAATCTCGACAACATCCAGCCTGTAGAAAAGGTCTTCGCGAAAACGCCCTGTCTTGATTGCCGATTCGAGGTCGATATTGGTCGCCGCTATGATTCGAACGTTGGCTTTCCTTGTTTTTAAATCGCCAAGCCGTTCGTAGGCCTTGGTCTGGAGCACCCGCAGCAGCTTGGCCTGGATAGGCAAAGGCAGGTCGCCGATTTCATCCAGGAAGAGGGTTCCCCCTTCACAAGAGGCGATACGCCCGGGATAATCGCGCAAAGCGCCTGTAAAAGACCCTCTAGCGTGTCCGAAAAGTTCGCTTTCAAGCAGTTCGGCAGACAGCGCCGGACACGATAAGGTAGCGAAAGGTTTTGAGCTCCGTCCGCTCCAGGAATGGATCGCATGGGCAAGAATGGTTTTTCCGGTTCCGCTTTCGCCGCGAATAAGGATGGTTGCTTCGCTGTCCGCTACCTGCCGGGCCATGGCAAGGGCTCGCTGCATGGCGGGGCTGCGGCTTTCCACAACGGCTTCGGGAACACATTCTTTGAGCCTTTCCTGGAGGGCCGCCACTTTTTGCTCCAGGGTCCTGACTTCAAAGACCTTGCCGACCAGAAGCGATACCTGAGCATTTGTAAATGGTTTGGGCAGGTAGTCGAAAGCGCCGCGACGCATTGCCTCCACGGCGGTGTCGATCGAAGCGTAAGCCGTGATCACGATGCATTTGATCCATGGGCATACGGCCTGAAGATTTCCGATCAGGTCGATTCCCGATTCGGCTCCCAGACGAAGATCCACCAGGGCCAGATCGAAATAGCGTCCACCGGCCTCTATCAGCGCATCCCTGGGGTTGCTTACAGCGATCACACGATGGCCCTCGGCCTCCAGGGCGATACTCAGGGTCTTCCTGATATTGGGCTCATCATCGACCACGAGAATTGATAAGGCCATAAGAGTTTTTAGTGTTTGCTTTCAAGAGTCAAAAGGCATTCGACAGTCTCTGCAACCTGCCCGATGGTAAAGGGCCTCCGTAGGACCGCATCCCACCTGTGCTTATCGACTAATTCCCTGTTTTCATAGACGCCGGTAAGAAGGACGATCGGCGCCCCAAATCGGGTAAGCACCTCGAGTTCCCCGCTTCGATACGGCAGATTTTTGGTCTCGATCACGATCAGGGAAGGCTTTTCGAGAATTACCCGCTCAAGCGCGACGACGGCGTGAAAGACACTCACAAAGCCATCCACTTCGCAGCCTCGCTCGATCAGAACGGCCCGTATGTTTGCCCTCTCCCAGTGATTGTTGTCGATAATCCAGATCAGAGGTTTTTTCCGGTCAATGCCCACCATGATGGCAAGCCGGGCTGCCTTCCTCCTCGTTGGACTTCTTGGCGCCTGTCTCTTCGAGCTCTTTTGCGAACTTGCGCACGATTTCAGAAATCTCCCTCAACCTGGCGTCAACTTTCCCGTAGATGCTGTTTTCCGGATAAGTTCCATCCTCTGCGAGTTTGCCCGCATCCATTCCAGTGAGTATTTTCAAACCTTGCTCAACCGTGGAGACAGGCCAGATGTGGAACTTGCCCTCGGCGACCGCATCTACCACTTTCTGGTCAAGCATGAGGTTGCGGACGTTTTTGTGCGGAATCATGACGCCCTGTTCGCCGGTGAGTCCCTTGGCTTTGCAGATATCGAAAAAGCCCTTGATCTTGTAATTCACACCCCCGATCGGCTGGATCTCACCCTTCTGGCTGACCGATCCGGTTACGGC
Source organism: Syntrophobacteraceae bacterium (assembly GCA_035624985.1). Lineage (GTDB taxonomy): Bacteria > Desulfobacterota > Syntrophobacteria > Syntrophobacterales > Syntrophobacteraceae > SbD1. The sequence goes on from DASPQK010000301.1 coordinate 10,129, forward strand.
TACACCCTGTTTCAAGGGCACCCCGCCGATTGCGCTGACGAGGACATAATATTCCGTGCTCGATGCGCTGTCTCCATCGATCATTCCGTAGCTCTGCTCAAAGCATACGGAGGCTGAAAACGCTATGGGCTTATTATGCGCAAACCTCTCTTTGAAAAGACTGCCCAAAATCATCAACCCCTTAGTATGGGTTGCGCCGCTCATTTTTGACTCCCGGTCGATGGAGACCATCCCCTCACGCCCAATCGAGACCGTTGCCGTGATCCGGTTGGGCTTGCCGAAAACGTGATCCCCTGTCATCAACACGGCAAGGCCGTTAACCTGTCCGACCTTTTCACCTTCGGTTTCGACCCAAATGATCTCTTTTTCCATTATCTCTTTTACGCGCTCTTCGATAAGATTGGAGCGATATATACGTTTTCTGACCGCCTCATCGACATGCTTTCTCTCAATAAGTTCGCTGCCATCGAGAGCGGCGAAGTAATTGGATTCTCGAAGCAGGTCAGCTATGGTTCCAAGCTCAAGGGTCAGCTTGTCTCTGTCCTCGGTAAGCTCCACGCTGTATTCGAGCACACGGGCGACTCCCGTCCTGTCGAGGTGCTTTATGTCCTGATCCTTGCAATATCGGGCTATCATTCTGGAACATTCGAGGACCTTGTCCGGCTTTCTGTCCATCTGGTCGTCCATGTGGGCTTTGACCTTGAAGAGCTTCTGAAAGCGGTCGTCAAGGCTGTAAAGCAGCTGGTAGATATAGGGGTCCCCGGTAAGAACGATCTTGACGTTAAGCGGGATCGGCTCAGGCCGAATTGTACGCGTGCTGAATATTCCGTAGAGCTCGCCAAGATCTTCGATTCTGATTTCCTTGTCCCGCAACGCTCTTTTCAAGGCTTCATAAGAAATGAACCATTTGAGCAAATCGAGCGCCTTCATCACCAGGTAGCCGCCGTTAGCCTTGTGAAGCGATCCGGGCTTGATCATGGTGTGGTCGGTAAACAGCGCCCCAAACCATGCCTGTCTTTCGATTGAGCCGAAAAGGTTGGGATAGGCCGGGTTTGATTCGATAATAACCGGAGCGCCCTTGGTCTCCGAATTATCGATAAGCACGTTGACGTCGTACTTGCGCAGATTGACCTCCTTGGGAGGCACGGCAAAAGGCACTCCGGGCTGACCGGGCATCTGTTGTTGCTGGGCTTCGGGTTTTTTCTTGAAATCGTCAATATTTTCGAGGATATCCTCCTGGACCTCCTTGAGGTAATCGAGAACCTGCTGGTCGTCCTTGTATTTTTCCTCGTAAGAATCCATCAACTGTCCAACCACGAAAAGAGCAATTTCGTTATCCAGCTTAGTGTGCTTTTCTTTAAATTCGCTTTCAGCCTCGCGAATTTTTTTGATGGTTTCCTTCATTCTTTCGTGAAGTTCGTCACTCTTGCTGCGCAGGTACAGGCGTTCCTCCTCGCTCAGATGGCGCAGGTCCTCCTGGGTCATCGGCTCGCCTTCTTTGTTGGCCGGAATAATTACCATGCCAACCTGCGAGAACTGGAGGATGAATCCCTGATCTCGGGCTTCCTGTGAGAGTTCGTCGATGTATTCCCGCCTCTGCTTCTCAAATGCCTGGTGCACTTCGCCTTCTTTGGCGCGGTAATCGTCGCTGTCGAAAACCTCGGGGATTTTCG
>DASPQK010000302.1:0-17800 GCA_035624985.1 Syntrophobacteraceae bacterium
CTGGCTGACGAGCGTCCCCGAAATTTAGGTGAGTTTAAAATTCCCACTTAACGCCCTTTTTCACCATAGTTACCCACTTAGTGAGCATTCTCTACGCTCCTGAAAAGGGTTTGTCAAGCCTTTTTTTCCTTCTTACTGCAAGTTTTGCTAATAAACGGTCCAAAATCTGTATAACCAGGCATGTATCAAAGATTAGTTCCTAAATCCCGCTTCTTATGCTAAATTTACTCGCGGGCGCCGGGATGCCCCAGACAGGGTATTTCACTAGAGCCCGCAAAGGCCCCTGCTCGAACCAAATCGGCCTTCCTACCAAGAGGAGCAGGGGCCCTTTTACTGAAACGGAGGACCGAGGACGGATGAACGTGGATGATGAGAAAATCCTCAAAGTCGCCAAGGAAGTGCTGGTCAAATTCATCGAAGTGGGAACCGTGTCGCCCGCCAATTTCGACGAAAAATTCCGCAGCGTTTACCGGACTATCAAGGATACGATAGTCAGCGCCCGGTTGACCGACATGGAGATCTCCGAGGCGAAAGAAGAAAGCAAATGAGAGCATTGCGATCGGTTGCCAGCCGCAGGCCGTTTTGCCGGGCCGGTTCAAGTCGATGTAAATGACTTTCGCCAGGCAACGCGGAAAGGTTGACAATGCTGCTCAAGCCAACCTCGCAGTGACCATTTCCGCCCAAGATTTGCCTTGGCGTCTCATCCTCACCCGGAGCAATCCCGACAAGAATTCTTTTGACAATAAATGAATACCAGCCTGCTATCGACTGTATCACCAGTAAGGATGAAGAAGATTTTTCAGGCTGTAGCGAATTGAGTTGTCATAGCCATCCCGCATGTTCCGCAGGCTTGAATTTCCATCGGCAAACGCGCTATAAGCATTTTTTCAGGTAGGGGATGCCCAATCGATGCTATTTTGCTCCCGGCGCCCCGTTCCGAACCATTCGCGGGAAAGATGGTTTTACAGGGAGAAAAGTGACACCTGGAGAGAAAGATATGAAGATCGCCTGCTTACTCGCAAGTCCCAGGAAGAACGGAAACAGTTCAACCCTTGCAAAGCATTTCTGCAACACGGCTGAAGGTCTTGGCGCGCAGATAACCACATTTGCCCTGAACGAACTTAAATACCGGGGCTGCCAGGCCTGCATGGCCTGTAAAACCAGGCTCGACCGGTGCGTCCTGGAAGACGACCTGACGGAGGTTCTCCAAACCGTTCGAAAAAGCGATCTGCTGGTTATGGCGTCCCCGGTCTATTTCGGTGAAGTATCGAGTCAACTCAAGGGGTTCATCGACCGGACCTATTCCTACCTCGTTCCCGATTACTTGACTAACCCAAACAGAAGCCGTCTTCGTCCGGGTAAGACAGTTGTTTTTGTGCTTACCCAAGGGCGTCCGGACGAGAAATTCTTTGCCGATATATTCCCCAGGTATGAATTCTTCTTTCATTGGCACGGTTTTCACAGCCATCTCATCAGGGCTTGCGGGGTGCGCGAGGCAGGAGAGGTCAAGGATCGAAAGGAGTTGCTGGGGTTAGCGGAGAAGAAGGCTCATCAACTTTTAACCGGCAAATTCTAACACAGGAGGGAAGAGTCCATGGAAAGGACGCTTTCGATAATCAAGCCCGATGGAGTGGCGAAGGGGTTGGCCGGCGAGGTCATCAAGCGCATGGAGCAGGCCGGCATCAGGATTTGCGCTATGAAGATGGTGCGGCTCTCTCGTGACCAGGCCGGGATGTTTTACGCGGTCCACCGGGAGCGGCCGTTTTACAGTTCGCTTCTGGAGTTTATGACGTCGGGTCCGATCATTGCCATGGTGCTTGAGGCAGAGGATGTCATCCGGAAAAACCGTGAGCTGATGGGGGCCACCAACCCCAAAGATGCCCTGCCGGGTACGATCAGGCGCGACTTCGCCAGCGATGTCGAAAAAAACATCGTGCACGGTTCCGACGGCCCGGAGACGGCCGTTCAGGAAATAAAGTTTTTTTTCAACGATCTTGAGATTCAGCAGTAGAAGCGACATCAGAAACACCATAAGAGAGGTTTGAGGATGAAGATGCGGGGTAAGGCAGGAAAATTGGAAACTGCGGCTGCAATGGCGTTCCTCTTTGGGATCTGCGGCTGTACTTCGTTGCCAACGACCGGCCCGGTGCAACAGACCGGCCCGGCTCAGTCCCAGGAAATCAATCATGCGCCTGGTGTTTCATCCGCTGCCGTAAACTTTCCCTACATCCCGCCGCCAAACAGTATCGACCTGTGCGGCGAGCCGGTTCCGCTCGACAGGCAGGACGTCTATGAGCGCTTTGACAAGGAATTTACGCTGGTGGTCTATAATCATGCTCAGGTGTACCTCTGGCTGAAGAGGATGGAGCGTTATTTCCCGGCCATCGAGGAGCGGCTCCGCTACTATAACCTGCCGGACGATTTGAAGTACGTGGCGATTGTGGAAAGCGACCTGCTTCCGGGGGCATGTTCGCCCAAAGGAGCGGCCGGGCCGTGGCAGTTCATGCCGGGCACGGGAGCGGCTTACGGGTTGGCCCAGAGAGGATCGGTCGATAAAAGGTACGACTTTGAACGGTCAACCGACAGCGCGTTCCTTTTATTGAACGATCTCTACAATAAGTATCACAGTTGGTCCCTGGCCATCGCGGCTTATAATTGCGGCGACAAGCGCATTCTTGAAGAATCCCGCATCCAGGGTGTTCGCAGCTACTATGACATGCAGCTCCCCCAGGAAACCGAGCGCTATGTTTTTCGAATTCTCGCTGTAAAGACCGTGTTGAGCAATCCGAATCAATACGGATACGATCTGCCCAAAGGGTGGGGATACCAGGAATTGAGGAGCGACCGGGTTAGCGTCTCGCTGTCCAGGCCCGTGCCGATTGAGTCGATAGCTTATGCCGCAGGCACAACATACCGCGAAATTAAACGCCTGAACCCGATTTTTCGCTCGGACGACATTCCCGCGGGTAATCATGAAATCAAACTCCCGCCGGGGACAGGCAAGGTGTTCGAACAGAACTTCGGGACGGCAAATCCCGCGCCTGCAAGGATCGCGGACACGGAAAGCCCGGCAATGACGCAGGAGCAGGGTCTGTCCGCCCCTGCCGCAGCGGCGGCGAGTCAGGCGTCCGCGCCCGCCGCGCCGTCGCGGGCTGCTGAAACCGCGCCGCCGTCGAAGAGAGCCTCTGTCAAGACGAAACAGAAGACCACGGCGGCGAAGACGGCGCATCACAAGGCCAAACAGACATCCGGATCGAGGCAGGCCGGCTCGCAGAGCAATCAGAAAACAAAGCTTGCGAAGGCAGGGGCTGCCAAACCGGGACAGGCGGCAAAAGCTACCGAGCCCGGATCGAAAGAAGCGAGAAAGAAGAAACGGTAGCGGGAGCAGAGAGCAGGAAAAAACCTGATGCGCAGACCGGAGACGGGGGGAAGATACCGACGCGGAGACGCGGGGAAGAACCCGTCGCCGGGACAGGTTGTGGGCCGGACATGGAGAGACAGGGGGACGTGTCATTGAGCGGACATGAGGGAAAAAGCCGATGCAGGAGGGGTCATGGACCGCACATGGAGGGAAAAAAACGACCGACCAACACGGGCCTTATTCAGTCCTCAGCGCTTGGTCCTCTCTCATCGAGCTTCGCGGGAAAGGAAGACTGATGAGGAAAACGGGTCTGCTTTATGACGAAAGGTTTATGCTGCATCGAACACCGCCGGGGTATCCGGAAGCGCCCGAGAGGCTGAGGGCGGTCCTGCGCGGTCTGAAGAAAGCGGGCTTCCTGCCTGAACTCATCCCCATTCCGGCTACCGCCGCCAAATTGAAATGGATCGAGACAGTCCATTCACCCAGATACATCCACAGCTTTGAGGAAGCCTGCGCTCTCGATCTCGGTGAAATGGGTTCAGCCGACAATCCTATCTGCCCTCAAACTTACGAAATCGCCCTTCTCGCTGTGGGCGGCATTCTCAACGCGGTTGACATGCTGATGGAGGGCAAGATCGACAACGCCTTCTGCGCTGTGCGTCCACCGGGTCATCATGCAAAGATGAGGGAAGCGCTCGGCTTCTGCTACTTCAACAATGTGGCGATAGCGGCCCGTTATCTTCAATTGCAGTGGAACATCGCAAGGGTCGGCATTGTCGATTTCGACGTCCATCACGGCAACGGAACTCAACACACATTCGAGGATGACCCCGATGTCTTTTACTATTCAATTCACGAGCACCCCTCGTTCTCATATCCAGGCACCGGCAGCGAATTCGAAAAGGGTTCAGGTCGCGGGACAGGAACGACCCTAAACTCAACTATTCTTCCCGGGCAGGGCGATGAGGAATACATGCGCAAGATTATGCGTGACCTAGTTCCGGCCTTCGATGAATTCAGGCCGGAAGTGATCCTTGTCTCTGCGGGTTTCGACGCCCACGCCGCAGATGACATATCCGGCGTCAATCTTTCGACTGAGGGTTTTTCCTGGATAATGGAAGTGATTCTTCGATTGGCAGACAGGCATGCAGGCGGCCGTCTCATTTCAGTGCTCGAAGGAGGATATTCTATTGAATTGCTTCCGGAGCTCATCGCAAATCACGTCAGAATACTTTTGGAACTGTGAGGGTCAAACCAGTTCCCCCCACACAAAAATGCCGCTCCGAAATCCTGGCGTTCTTAAAGACGCAAAAGAACCTCGCCACCTTGAAAGAGGATGCCTTTCCGAATAACCGGGCGGCAACCCCCCCTCACCTCATTCCGGCCTGACTTGAAGGCCGGCACGACAGTTCCAACGTCAATGATGTAAGGCATCTATGAAATATGAGATTGTTTGAGAACGGCCATAGTGATTAAATAGTGCCTGCCCGTACAGGCTTTAAAATAAGGAGAAGCCATGTGGGGCTCAACAATTCACAGGAGGAGGAGCAAATGCGAATAATGTTGTCCATAATGGTCCTGGGGGCCGTTTTGACCGCTGCTGTAGCGGCGTGGGCGGCAGAAGGCGAAGAGGTTTTTGCCGGGCTCAAATGCGGCATGTGCCACAGGCCCGAAAAAAAAACTGCAGCCATATCATTAAAAGAAATTGTCCAGGCCTATTCAAATAAGGAAAAGCTCCTCAAATTCTTCAACGGAGAGACGAAACCGCTCATAGAGAGCGAAAATTGGGGCTTGATGCGCGGCCAGCTGGAAAAGATAAAGGCCCTGCCCGACGAGGACAGAGAAGCGCTCGCCGGCTATATCCTGAGTTTCAAGTGAACAGTGGGATCCCCATAATGGAAGCTCATAGGAAAGTCCGCCCACAGGTCGAAGATGAGACCGTTTTGAAGCCGCGCACGCTATCGCAGCCAGTGCAGCTCAGTCTATTCGGCCACAACGACATGAGTTTTTTCAACCAGGGCGTCCAGGCGTTCAACAACCTCGAACTGGACAAAGCCGTCGATCTTTTGAAAAAACACCGCAGCCTGTATCCAAAAGGCTGCGACGTATCCTCCAGGCTCAAGGCGGCTGAGTTCCTGCTCAAGGGTCTAAACCAGGGGCCGGCCGCAGACGGAGGGCGCACAGGTTATCTCTGCCGGCTCTGGGATTTCTTTGAAGAGCATGTGAAGTCTGAGGGCATCGACTGTGATATCGCCAAAATAAAAGGACCGTACTTTTCCCGCGTGCTCAGGGAAGTTGAACGAGCAGGGCCGGCCGGCTCACCGTTGATCCCCGGTTTTGTCCTGCACTCAGGTCCTGAGTGCCGGATTCACCATCCACCGTTCACCGCCAGCTCAGATATTCCTTTAGGCTGGCTGCTTCTGCAAGCCGGACGATATGATGAAGCGATCCGCAGCCTCCAGGAGTGCATTGCGAAGACGCCCCAAAGCGCCGCCCTCTATGGCTGGCTTGGCGACGCATACCTGCTTCGCGGTGATCCCCGGGCCGCAAGGCAGTGCTACCGGGAAGCCTGCTTTATCGATCCAGCCGCAATCGATTGGCTTCATATCGAAGATGCCGATCTAAAGCAGCTGAGACAGGATATTTTGTTGTATTATAATTTCGATCCCGAACTTGCCCTGGAGTGGCTGCCCAGCCACGCCCGGATCGAAGGGCTGTTCGAGCGCAAAGAGGCCCGCATCCATGACGGCCTCAAGGAATTGGTGGATGACTACCTGGCCTTGGAGAGAGCATTTTTGAAAGAAAAATCCCCCCGGCTGGCGGCAAAGCTATTCTTGAGGGGCATAGTCCTTTGCGAGAACGGCGAAAGACTAAAATTCATCAGGAAATTCGACCCGATCCACGCGCGAAAAATGATGAAACAGGCTAATCCGGATCTCTTTGAGGAGTTCTTGGAAAGGATCGTTGGGCGGGGATATGCGTGACGAAAAGACAGATGGATATTTATCCTAAAGATGCGGTCTAATCCGGCCGATATCTCAATTAGAACCCTAACTCAGGAGGAGGCCATGAATATTGTTGTAGGCGAACCTATAAGAATTGGCCCTGCGGCGCACTACAGACCGGATGGAGAACCGTCTTCGGTGGAGGCAAGGCTTTTAGAAATCAGGGACAGAAAGGGAACTGCCGATTCTGGGGGTGTGTCCGGGCGCATCATCACGCTTCTCGTCCCGGAAGGGCAAAAAATTCCCCGCGGCGTCGAATCCGGCGAGTACCGGATTTACCTGAAGTTCGTGCACCGCAAACAGGCGAGGTTCCAGTAGGCCGTTCCTTCGCAGAAGGCAAAAGCAAAAAGGCAAAAGGACGGATATTATTGCTCCTTGCTCCTCGCTTCTTGCTCTCCAGTTGCCCTGCTTCCCGCAGAAATGAATTTCTTGAATTTTTCCGATGAAAATGTATTGTGTGCGCGTGCCCGAAACAAGGCAAAAGCAGTCGTCATTTCTTCCTTTTTACTTTTGCCTTTTTACTTTTGCCTTACCCGGAGGGAGGCTATGGCTGGAAAAAGGATCGGCGTTGTTGAAAGAAAGACCAAAGAAACACAGATTTCGGCTGAGATCGTGCTCGATGGGACCGGCAAGACGGAGATCGATACCGGCGTTCCATTTCTTGACCACATGCTGAGTCTTTTTGCCGTTCACGGGCTGTTCGACCTGAAAATCAAGGCGACCGGGGACCTTGAAGTGGACGCCCATCACACCGTCGAAGACATCGGCATCTGTTTGGGCCTGGCGCTCTCCACCGCCCTGGGCGACCGGAAAGACATCGTCCGCTACGGGCAATTCACTGTTCCTATGGATGAGGCCCTTGCCTCAGTCAGCCTGGATCTGTCCAACCGTCCGTTCCTGGTCTTTAATTCTCCGCCGATGGCGGACCGGGCCGGGGGATTTGAAACCGAGCTTGCGCCCGAATTCTTCAGGGCTTTTTGCCAAAACGGCGGGCTGACCCTTCATATCCGGATTTTGTACGGCGCCAATACTCATCACATGATCGAAGCCGCCTTCAAGGCATTTGCCTGTGCCTTGAGCATGGCCGTCTCATTCGATCCGCGCCGCAGCGGCATACCTTCGTCCAAAGGGAGGCTATAGGAAAGTAAAAAGACAAAAGTAAAAAGGCAAAAGCGGCAAGGTGAAAACCACTTGCTACTCGTTATTTCACTAATCACTATTCACCGGTCAATGCGCCACCTTTATCACTTTCGTATCGTTCAAACCCTGCATTTTCATCTGTTCCAGGAGCGTATAGGCCATGCTCTCCGGAACCATGCCCGTTGTAACAATGTAGCCGCAGCCATGGTCCACCGGGCGAACAACCGCCTTGTAGCCTTTTGCCGACATGTTTTTTGCGTCTGTTTGCGCCTGTGACTTGTCGGAAAAGACAGAACCAACCTGAACAACGTATTCGCCCGTTTGCCTCGAAGGGGCCGAGCTGCCGGGTTCGGCGCCTGCTTTGGCCGGTTCCTTCCGCGCTGGGGAAAGAGGCGCTCCGGCTGGAGTTCTCTGCTTAGGGAACAGGTCTTTTGGCGGCGGCTCGACCGGCCTGGCCGATTCGTCCGAAGGGGCTTTTTCGACGGCAGAAGTTTTGCCTTGCAGGGGCGGGGGTTTCGCCACAGGCGGCTTCTGCGCCGTGGCAGGTACGGGCTCGACCTGTTGGGCCTCTGCCTGTACCTGCGGCGGCTTTACAGGCTCAGGCGCCACTGCCGTTTCGGGTGGCCCGGTCTCGGCGGACCTGGGCGGTTCGAAGCGTTCAGCCGGTTCGGGAAGCCTCTCAGGCGCTGGTTGCTCCGGCTGTTTTGGAAGCTCCTTTGTAATCGCTCCCTTTTCGGGAACCGGCCTCTTGTTGACCTCTTTTTTCTGCTTTACAAGGAAGGGCGTTACGATCACGAGGAAAACGAGGCTCACTGCCCCGATCACCAAATACTTCAGATACGGGGGCCCCCCGCCTCCGCCCTTCCGGAGATTTCTTCGCAAAACGAGTTTCTTTCGCATGCTGGCCCTCCATAACTGCAATAACGAATCGGGAGTTAGGAATGAAAATCTTCCCGCACTCCTAATCCCGCCATTTGCGGATCCAACTCCCCATGTTCCAGAACACTCTCGTTGCTATTTTCTCATTCCTGATTCCAACTCCTTAGCCTTTTTCATGGCCCTTTCAAAGCCAGGCAGCGCCCCTTCGATCGTCGCATCATCAACGCAGTAGGCTATCCGGATGTGGCCCGGCCCTGAGAATCCACTTCCAGGCACACACAGGATGTTCTCTTCCTGGAGGAGTCGAGTGAACTCAATGTCGTCGGGAAGGGGACTCTTTGGGAAAAGGTAAAAAGCTCCCCGCGGCACTGTCAATTCGTAGCCAAATCCCTGCAGGGCATTGACGAGACGGTCTCTTTTGGCTTTGTAAATGCCCACGTCCACGCAGACTCCCTGGAGACCTACCACAAGCCGCTGCATGAGGGCCGGCGCGTTGACGAATCCCAGAATTCGGTTGGCCAGCGTGAGCGCATCCATGATTTTGCCCCCATCCTCGGCGGTGGGACTCAAAGCTACGAAGCCGATGCGCTCTCCGGGCAGCGAAAGGTCCTTGGAATATGAGCTTGCGATAAGCGAATTTGAGTAGTGTAGAAAGACACACGGGACGCAACAGTTATCGTAGACTATTTTGCGGTAAGGCTCATCGGAGACCAGGTAAATCACATGGCCTAACTGGTTGCTTTTCGCCGCTAGAATCCGGCCCAGCCCGGCGATGGACTCCTCAGGGTACACTTGCCCGGTCGGGTTGTTCGGAGAATTAATGAGCACGATTTTCGTGCGCGGGCCGATCTCTTCCTGTATTCTGTCCAGGTCTAGATTGAAATCAGGCAGTGTAGGAACGGTTTTGAGTATCCCGCCGTGATTGTCCGCGTAATAGTGGTATTCCACAAAATAGGGGGCCGGGCAGAGCACTTCGTCGCCGGGGTTGAGCAGCGCCTTGAAGATAATGTTGAGCCCCCCGGCAGCCCCACATGTCGCCACCACTTGCTCGTGCGCCATTGAAACGCAGAACTCCTGGCAAAAATAGGCGGACATGGCCGAGCGGGTGGAGAAAAAGCCCGCGTTTGGCATGTAGGCGTGCACGCCGGGATCTTCACTTTTGGCCAGTTCGATCAATTTTTCGCGAACTATGTCCGGGGGCGGAACGTTAGGGTTGCCCAGGCTGAAATCAAAGACTTTGTCCTCACCATGGATTTTTTTCAGGCGCGCGCCCTCTTCGAACATCTTTCGAATCCACGAAGATTTCTCAATGGTTTGATTCATCTTTTCAGCAATTGACATACTGCTTTCGGAACCTCCTCCACCAGTAGGAATTGAACCCGATCTCTCCAAAACCACTCTCCCGCACTATAAGAGAGATTTGCATTCCGATGCAAGCATTGTATCCGAGGACGGAAAAAAGAGATCGCAAAAAAACCGTCCCCCGACTCCTGTCTTCTGTCTTCCGTATTATGTCTTCCGTGCTCGATTCCCTGTCCGCCGTCACGGCGCTTCGCGCAGTTCTGCGTCTTTAGTCCTCCGCCATCTGTTCAATATTTCTCTTGCCTTCCGCATCAATTTTATGTAAGTGTCATGTGTTGGGAATTTCACGCAAATTTCATATCCCGGGAATGAGTCCCTATTGTTGGCCGGAGGCTCAATTTTCTTGACGAATCTCTCTTACTGAGCTATGAGAAGGGGTCTTTTTTTAAGAATATAGGCCGTCGGGAAGCGATCTGGTTTCGACGCGGGTCGTGCTGATTCGATTCGCGGCCTCCCTCAATTTCCATCAGGAGAAAGTATGACAGGCAAAGCCTCAGATAACGGTACGGTCGGGTCGGTCCTGGTAGTTGGCGGCGGCATAGCCGGCATGCAGGCGGCGCTCGACCTCGCCAACACTGGTTTTTATGTTTACCTGGTCGAAAAATCCTCGGCCGTGGGCGGAGCTATGTCGCAATTAGACAAGACCTTTCCCACGAACGAATGCGCTATGTGAATTATTTCTCCCAAGCTGGTCGAGGTCGGCCGGCATCTCAACATCGAACTGATTACCAATTCCGAGGTTGAAGGAATCGAAGGCGAGCAGGGACGTTTCTCGGTAAAAATCCGAAAGCAGCCGCGCTATGTCGATCTGAGTAAGTGCATTTCCTGCGGGGCCTGCGCGGACAAGTGCCCCAGCTCTGTGATAGACGATTACAACGCCGGGCTGGGTAAGCGCAAAGCCATACACAAGCGTTATGCTCAAGCCATCCCGTCGGCATACGCCATTGACGCGAAGAATTGCCGCCAGCTGGGCCAGGGAAAAAGATGCGGAGTGTGCGCCAAGGTTTGCCCGGCCGAGGCGATCGACTATGAGCAGAAAGAAGAGATAGTCGGCATCGAGGTTGGAGCGGTGATCCTGTCAAGCGGCTTCAAGGCTTTCAATCCAGGCGCGTTCGATACCTATAGTTATGTGCATCATCCAAACGTTGTGACCGCCCTCGAATTCGAGCGGATTCTCAGCGCAGGCGGTCCCACCATGGGGCACGTCGTAAGGCCCTCGGATCTGCACCGCGAGGCGCAGATCGAGTCGGCGGAAAAAGAACTGAGAAAACTCGAAAAGCAGGCCAAGCCCGAAGATGCCCAGGAAATCAATAACCTGCACGCCCGGATCGCGGGGATGCGCAAGCTCCTTACACACCAGGACCCCAAGCGCATCGCCTGGCTCCAGTGCGTGGGGTCTCGCCAGGTAAATCACTGCGACAACGGTTACTGTTCCGGTGTGTGTTGCATGTACGCGATAAAAGAGGCCGTCATAGCCAAGGAACACGCCAAGGGCGATCTGGATGCGGCAATCTTTTTCATGGACATGAGGACCTACGGCAAGGAGTTCGAGCAGTATTACACGCGGGCCAAGGATAACGGGATCAGGTTCTTGAGGTCGCGGGTCCACAAGGTTGACCCGGTTCCGGGTTCCGACGATCTGCTGCTCAGTTATGTGACTGAAACCGGACAGACGGTTACCGAAGATTTCGATATGGTTGTCCTTTCGGTAGGCCTTGAAGCAGCCGAGGATGCAAAACCGCTTGCCGAAAGGCTTGGTTTCGATATTGACCAATACAGGTTCGCGCGCACGTCGAGTTTCGATCCCGTGGCCTCCACAAGGCCTGGGATTTACGTGTGCGGCGTTTTGCAGGGTCCCAAGGACATACCCCTCGCGGTCATGGAGGCATCGGCTGCCGCAGGCGCTGCGGCGAGCAAGCTTTCCGCCGCGCGAAACACACTGGTGCGGGAAAAAACGTTCCCACCCGAGCGCGACATCAGCTCCGAGCCCCTCAAGATCGGCGTATTCGTTTGCAATTGTGGCATTAACATTGGCAGCGTCGTCAACGTCCCCGAGGTCGTAGAGTACGCAAAATCGCTCCCAAATGTGGTCTACGTCCAGGAGAACCTTTTTTCCTGTTCCCAGGACGCACAGGACAGGCTTGTACAGGTCATAAAGGAGCAGGGCCTCAACCGCGTGGTCGTTGCCGCCTGCTCGCCGCGGACGCACGAACCGCTCTTTCAGGAAACGCTGCGCAACTCCGGCCTCAGCAAGTATCTTTTCGAGCAGGCCAACATCCGCGACCAATGTTCGTGGGTGCACTCAGCCCTGCCCGAGGAGGCAACCGCAAAGGCCAAAGACCTTGTTCGGATGGGCGTCTCCCGTGCACAACTCATCGAACCGCTTCCCATGCCCTCGGTCCCTGTTACCCCGGCGGCCCTTGTGGTCGGGGGCGGAGTCGCAGGAATGGTGAGCGCTCTCACTTTGGCAAACCAGGGCTTTGAGGCGCATATCGTCGAAGCCAAAGATAAGCTTGGCGGCAATGCCCTGAATTTGCGCGCCACGTGGAGAGGCGAGGATGTCTCCCACTACGTCCGGGACCTGGTGAAAGAAGTCGATCAACACGAAAAAATAAAGGTTCATCTTAACGCCAATATCAAGTCTACCTCGGGCTTCATTGGCAACTTCAGGACCACGGTAGCTTCAAACGGCGGGGATACGGATATCGTGCACGGCGCAACCATTCTTGCCACCGGCGCACAGGCATTCGAACCTTCCGAGTATCTGTACGGAAAGAACAGCCGCGTTTTCCGATGGCATGAACTTGAGGACGCCTGGGACACCGATATCGTAAAAAAAGCGCAAAGCGCCGTGTTCGTCCAGTGTGTAGGCTCCCGCGAGCAGGGACGGCCCCATTGCAGCAAGATATGCTGCACGTTCTCGGTTCAAAAGGCCGTGGACCTCAAGAAGCGCAACCCGGAAATGGAAGTCTACATCCTTTACCGCGACATTCGCACTTACGGGGAGCGTGAAGATCTATATCGGGAAGCCCGGCAGTTGGGAGTTATTTTCATGCGGTTCGACGCGGAAGATAAACCCGTGGTCACCGAAACCTCTGAGGGCAAGCTCCAGGTGAGCATTACAGACCATATTCTTCGCCGCCCGGTTGTCCTTAGGCCGGATTTCATCAACCTGGCGACGGCCATCCACACGCAGGGGGCCGAGGAACTGGGACAGATGTTCAAGGTGCCGATCAGCCAGGATAAGTTCTTCCTCGAAGTGCACATGAAGCTGCGTCCGGTGGACTTCGCAACTGACGGCATCTACATGTGCGGGCTTGCACACTATCCGAAGCCCATCGATGAGAGCATCGCCCAGGCGCAGGCGGCTGCCGCGCGCGCTGCGACGGTGCTTTCGCGCAAGACCATCGAGGTCGAAGGAGTGGTGTCGAGTGTGGACGAGCCGCTTTGCCGTGGGTGCGGCAAATGCGTTACGGTGTGTCCTTACGGCGCGCCCCAGTTAGTGGAAAAAGTCGAAGGCATTAAGGTCTCCACCATCCAGGAAGCGCTTTGCAAAGGGTGCGGGGCGTGCGCGGTTGCATGCCCGACCGGCGCCGCATCCATCAGGCATTTCAATGATGCAGAAGTGCTCATCATGGTCGAAGCGGCGTTGTCATGAAGCAGACAGTTTCCAATCAAGGAAGATGAAATGAGTGCTAATTTCAAGCCGAGAATAATCGCTTTTTGCTGCAACTGGTGTGCTTACGCAGGCGCAGACCTTGCCGGAGTGAGCCGCATCCAGTATCCGCCCAATATCCGGATCGTCCGGGTTATGTGTTCAGGGCGTATCTCGCCAGACTTCATCCTGAAGGCTCTTCAACGAGGGGCTGACGGCGTCCTGGTGAGCGGCTGACACATCGGCGACTGTCATTACCTGGACGGTAATGAAAAGGCATCCAAGGTAATCGAAATGACCCATGAGCTGCTCGACCTGCTTGGAATCGACCGAAGGCGGCTCGAACTTCAGTGGGTTTCCTCAGCGGAAGGCGCTCGCTTTGCCGAGATAGTGACTGCGTTTACCAACAGCATAATAAATCTCGGAAAATCGTCTTTTGGAGTGGCTGCATGAATATAGACGAATCCGTAAAGGTGCACAGGACTTATTATTGTCTCGACTGCGGCGTCTGCACCGGGAGCTGCCCGGTATCGCGGGTGCTGCCGACCTTTTCTCCGCGACTTATCGTTGAAAAAGCCCTCCTTGAGATGGGAGATGAACTGCTCAAAGACAGGGACCTCTGGTCCTGCCTCACCTGCGGGCGCTGTTTCGAACGATGCCCCACAAGCATCAACTTCCCCGAATTCATGCGAAATCTGAGGGAAGAAGCCTCTGGACGAGGCTTGGCGCCCACTCTTACTCACCACGGCATGCTCCAGACGGTCATGGAATTCCAGGCGCTGGGCGTGAAGCAGAAAAAAACCGACTGGGCGAAACAAGCGGGCAAAATTGCGGACACAGGCGATGTCTTCTACTTCGTGGGTTGCATGCCCTACTTTAACGTCATTTTCCGCGACATTGGCGTGGACAGCCTTTCGATCGGAAGAAACGTCATAAAAACGCTCAACGCGGCGGGCATTACGCCGGTAGTATCCGACGCGGAAACCTGCTGCGGGCATGATATGCTCTGGAACGGCAAACCGGAAATCTTCAGGAAACTCGCCGCCAATAATATAGAGCTTATACGGAGCAGCGGCGCGAAGAAAGTGGTGTTCAGTTGTCCGGAAGGCTATTACACTTTTAAGAATCACTACCCGCAATACTTCGGAGACCTCAGCTTCGAAGTGGTCCATTTCTACGACTACATCGAAAATATGATCGCAGACGGAACGCTCAAGCTCGCAAACGGGGCCGGGGCGTATACCTATCATGATCCCTGCCGCCTCGGACGGATGGCAAAGGTTTATGACGGCCCGAGGTCGATCCTGAAGAACCTCGCGGGCGATGAATTCAAAGAAATGGAACGAAACCGGGAAAACGCGCTCTGCTGCGGCACTACCGGCTGGGCAAACTGCACGAGTTGTTCCAAGCAAATCCAGGTCGAGCGCCTCAGGGAAGCTACGGCCACCGGAGCGCAAACCCTCGTTACAGCCTGCCCGAAGTGCCAGATTCACTTGAGCTGCGCGCTTGCAACTCTGGAAGATATGAAGCTCGAGATAAAGGACCTTACCACACTGATTGCGGACAGTCTTACCACAGGACTGAGTGCTGAGTGATGAGGACTGATCGGGGAAAACGGTTTTTCACTTTCTCAGTCTTCAGTCCTCATATCTCAATCCTATTACACGAGGTGAACCGTGAATAAAGACATACTGGTTATCGGCGGAGGGATCGCCGGAATTCAGGCTGCTCTGGATCTCGCCGACATGGGAATCCAGGTGCACATGGTTGAAAGGCTTCCGAGCATTGGCGGGAAAATGGCTCAGCTGGACAAGACCTTTCCCACCAATGACTGTGCCATCTGAATTCTCTCGCCGAAGCTGCTGGATGTCGGTCGGCATCCCAAAATAAATCTCCTTGCTTACAGCGAAATCGAGGGAATCAAGGGTGAGGAAGGCAACTTCAAAATTGCCCTAAGGAGGAAAGCCCGCTACGTCAACGAGGACCTGTGC
This sequence comes from Syntrophobacteraceae bacterium, assembly GCA_035624985.1. Lineage (GTDB taxonomy): Bacteria > Desulfobacterota > Syntrophobacteria > Syntrophobacterales > Syntrophobacteraceae > SbD1. Next base: position 15,394 of record DASPQK010000302.1, read on the forward strand.
ACAGGCTGCGGGTCGTGCGCCGAAAAATGCCCGACTTTTACCGTCGACGTCTTCAACGCAGGCATCGGGCAACGCAAGGCTATATACAAGTACTTCGCCCAAGGCATTCCCTCTGTTTTCACAATCGATGCGGCCGCCTGCCGCCAGCTCGGACAGGGCAAAAAGTGCGGCGTGTGCGCTAAGACCTGCCAGGCCAAGGCAATCGATTTCGAGCAGAAAGACAGAATGGTCGAAGTCGAAGCCGGGGCAATCGTAATAGCTGCCGGCTATGAGGTTTTCAACCCGTCGGTTATACCCGAATATGGCTACGGGCGAGTCAAGAACGTGGTCACTGCCCTCGAATTTGAACGGCTGCTCAGCGCATCGGGACCAACGGCGGGTCACCTTGACCGTCCATCCGAGCTTGCCCTGGAAAAAGAAATAGAGGAGACCGAAAAGGAAGTCCGGAAGATTTCCGGGCGGGTGAAGCAGGCCGAAGAAAAACAGGGCAAAGATTCTGCCTGGGCCATAGAGGAAGCGAAGGCGGGCGCCTCCGACCCGGCGATTCTCGATTGGGCGAAGCAGGCCGAGTCGCTTGCGCAACTCGAAGCCGGCCTTGCGGCTATGCATCGCAAAAAGGCCGCCTCGACGACCGCCAAGAAACTGGCTTTCATTCAGTGTGTGGGATCGCGGGATTTCCGCTTCAACAAGTTCTGCTCTTCCTTCTGCTGCATGCACTCGGTAAAAGAGGCGATGATCGCCAACGAGCACGACCGGGCTGTTCATTCTTCGATTTTCTGTATGGACCTTCGCGCGGTTGGCCGCAATTTCGAAGAATACAAGGTTCGGGGCGGCAAGCAGGCCAACATCGAGTACGTCCGGGGGCGTGTGGCTGAAATCACCGAGGATGAAGCGAAGAACCCCATAGTCTGGTATGAGTCCACTACCGACAGGCAGGTAAAGGCTCAGGTCTTCGATATGGTCGTGCTGGCGACGGCCTGTGTGCCGAGCGCCGGGACGAAGGACCTTGCGCGGCTCGCCGGAGTGGAACTGGACGCAAATGGATTCATCAGGACAGACCCGCTCATGCCGCTTGCGACGACCAGGCCGGGAATTTTTGTGTGCGGGTGCGCTCAGGGACCGATGGATATTCCCGAATCGGTCGCTCAGGCGAGCAGCGCCGCAGCCTGTGCCGCCGAAGTCGTTTCAGGCCAGGTGGCCTTAAAGGCAACAGCATAAGATCGAGGTGCTCAATTGGCAGAAGAAATCCGAGTAGGAGTTTTTGTTTGCGACTGTGGCAGCAACATCGCCGGCTACCTTGACGTCAAGTCGCTGGCCGAGTACGCGAAAACCCTGCCCAACGTTGTCTTCGTAAAGGAAAACCTTTACACCTGCTCTGAAAACGGCATAAACGAGATCAAAGCCGCAATCAAGCAGGAGAACCTCAACCGCGTGGTGGTAGCGTCCTGCACGCCTCGAACTCACGAGCCGCTTTTCCGTGGGACTTGCGGGGAAGCGGGGCTTAACCCCTACCTGTTCGAGATGGTCAATATTCGCGACCAGTGCTCGTGGGTCCACATGCTGGAGAAGGAGGCAGGCACCGCCAAGGCCAGGGACCTCATCCGAATGGGTGTAGCCAAGGCCGCCCTGCTCCTGCCGCAGGAATCGATCCAGTCGGAAGTTGACCCCAAAGCGCTGGTAATCGGAGGCGGAATCGCCGGTATGACCGCTGCGCTTGCGCTTGCAAACCGCGGCTACGAAGTCACCCTGGCGGAGAAATCGGCCGAGCTCGGCGGCCTCCTTTTGAAGCTCGACAAGATCGCTCCCTCCGGAATCGACGCCGCCGAAATCGCCCGCAAACAGGCTGAAGCCGTCCGCGGCAACTCCCGTATTCGCCTGCTCACATCCACCGTCATCGACGAGGTTAAGGGATATATCGGCAACTTCAATGTCTCCGCTTCGACAAACGGATCGAAAGAGCAATTCCGAACAGGCGTCATCGTGGTGGCCACGGGGGCCCAGGTTTTTAAACCGGCCGGTTTGTACGGCTATGACGGCAGCAAGGTCATCACCCAGCTTGAACTCGAAGATCTCTTCAAGTCCGGGACTTTTGCCGCCAAAAACGTCGTTATGATCCAGTGCGTGGGCGCGCGCATTGACGAGCGCAAATACTGCTCGCGTATATGCTGCATGGTGGCCATAAAGAACGCCATAGAAATAAAGCAGAGGGTCCCCGATGCGGGCGTTCGCATCCTCTACCGCGACATCCAGGCGTACGGGACCGAGAACGAAGCCCTGTTCCAGCATGCCAAAGAGTTGGGCGCAGTCTTTATTAAATACGATCCCGCCCGCCCGCCCAGGGTTGAAGAGGGCAAGCTGAGCGTATATCACGACCTGCTCGGACGCGAAATCGAACTGCCCCAGGATA
>DASPQK010000303.1:0-12525 GCA_035624985.1 Syntrophobacteraceae bacterium
GGCGGCATGATGGTTGCGATGCCGTAAATCCTGCAGGCCTCGTCGATGAGGGCGAACGACGCAGAAATGATCCCTACCAGGATGATCGTCGCAGCCCAGGGCAGAAAACCGTAGTCGCGCGTGCCGGCGCGATGGCGCGGCAGATTGTGGAGCATTACTGCAATCGCGATGAGATACGCCGCATCGAAAAGCCACACCATTCCGTATCGCGCGGTGGGATCGAGCATGAGAATCAGGGTCCGAACAAGCATCCACATGGGGAGTGCGGATGCCGCCAACGCGCCTGTGCGTGGAGCGATCCCTTTTGCATGGAGCGCTCGGTCCGGTCCGGAAGTGTTCATACTCCATCCCGCCCCAATATCTCCACGGCTGGCGATATCCGTGGATCCCTTGTAGGGCAAGGATTGAGGGCTGATATCGAGCGTGCGCGTTGCCAGCGTATCGGCGAAGAACTCACGTGCCGCCGCCAGGTTTGGCAAAACCCCGTGCGTCACGGCCCCGATAAATCCCAGCAGAGCAAGACTGAACAAGAATAGGAGTCCAAGGCTTAAAGGAAAAGGCAGAATTTGAGCGAGCTCAGCGGGAAAAACGGCGGCGGCGGCGAACATTATCGGAGTCGCTATCAGCGTTGCCGATACCCCTGTCAGAAGGAATGCAAGCGACCTGCCCCATGACCAGAGGAAGTTGTCGGAAGTCGAATCATGCGCCTTTTCGTGGAGGATCAGAAACGCGAGTTGTTCCGCCGCATTGTCGGAGTGCTTGCGTTCGAGGACCTGTGCAAAGTCGGCAGGTAGATAGATAGCGTTTTGCTTCCGGCAGTATTCGGCGGATTTGCCGCCGTCGGTCCGCTTGAACAGCAGCACATTGGAGTTCGCCAACTCCAATGCGCATCGCACCAGACGTCTCTGCCTTTCGGGATCCGGATAGGTTTCGAGCAGCGGATCGCCCTTGGGCGGTCTAATTACAACCAGGAAGGCCGCCGTCCCAAGGACAAATGCCAATAGGATAGCCGCAACGTCTTTCCGGGTCGCGGGGAAAGCAGCGAGGCGTTCCGGCCACGTTGCGATGACGGCATTGACGAACGGTACGATCCCCGCGACATTGTCCGCTATATCTAATTCCGCGTATTGAAACTGTGCCTGGCGCAACGCCGGAAAGAAGCTTGACCCCAGGAAAAGAGTGTGACCAAGCCCAAGTGATATTGTGGCAAGGAAGAACCACATGGCGATTTCAAATCGCTTTGCCCGGCGTCGAATGAGTTCGGGAGGTTCGGTAAACGGCTCAACCATCGGCATCTGACTTGGGCTCCCCGGTGAATATGTCAGCAACTTCCTTGGAAATGACCTCGGTGAGCACGTCTATTTCTTTGTCGTTCAGACCGCTCAGCCCCTTGCTCTCATGAAAAAACGAAGACACATGGACCAATAACGCCGGACTCAAAATTCCCGCTACAAGATCGTTTCGGTTGCCGGCACACCACTCCCATGCCTGGCGTATGGCATCGTCGATAAACGGCAGGATATCTCCGCCTAATCCGGAGGCCTGCGCCAAACCTGTGTACGGACCAGGACGCGGTTGATCTCCGCGCGTCTTCAACCAATGGGCGATGTGCAAATCGACGTTGTCCAGAACTTCTGCTGCCGCTGCAGCCGCAATGCGATCTACTGTGTCCTGGTTAGGTTCTAAGGGAACCGGTTCCAGGCGTCGGTCGAAAGTAAGCGCCGTTCGAGTTTGGGTTGCGGCCTCGATCATTGCCTCACGAACTCGTCTTACCCCGTCCGGGCCGAGCGCCTGTTCGATCGCGGCATCGGGGTCTTGTCTAAAACTTTTTTCCCACACGGCACGGTCCGCCTCCATCTTCAGGATTTCAAAACGGCATCGATCGCATTGATTTATGTGCTTTTTAACCTTTTCACGCTCTGCTTTGGAAAGCTCCATGTAAACGTAGTCCAGGAGCATGTCGTCGGGAGGACAGTCCGGGCTGGGCTCCATATTGCGATACATGTCGCCCACCTCTTTCAACAGCTTCTTAAATTCCTCATCGTTCATTCGAGACTCCTCTCAAGGCCAAGCCTGAACGCCAACTCCATATCGCTCTTCGACACAATTCTTCAAAATCGGAAGCCCTCTTCTGGCCTGGCCCCTGAGGGCTTGGAGCGTTTCCGTCGGTCGCCTGGCGGCAATTTCCTTATACGAATCTCCGTCCAGGCAGCGTTCGATGATGATCCCTCTCTGGTAAGGTTCAAGTTTCTCCAGGCATTCCATAACGATATGCATCAATTCTTTGTCCAGGCAGCTTTTCGCGGGGCCAAAATCCGCACTGCCGTCATTATTTTCCGCGAAAGCTTCGAGTTCTTCCTGATCGCACTCTTCGAACATTCTTAGGGCCGTGTTGCCTACGACCGGGTTTTTTCTGGATAACTCTCGCTGTTTGTCCTTGAGCCTCCGGGATACGATGCCCCTAATGTAGGTATCGTAATACGATTTCTCCGGTTTGTATTCCTGAGTTTGTGTGAAAAAAATTACAAGGGCGTCCTGGATAAGGTCATCTTTGTCTTCCGCCCTGCGAACCGCCAAAGGGATTTGATAGAATGCTTTCGACGCAAAGTAATACACTCGATCAATGATCTCTTCGACCCGCGATCTTCGAGATTTCTCCGGAAGTTCGTCCCTCGGCTTGAAGGGGAAATCCTTTGTCAGCTCCATAAGTTCGTCGATAAGGCTTTCCTTGTGTTTCCTCAGATAATCCTGGTTATCCTTGCGGCGCCTCATATGGACGTTGCCCTCCTCATCTAAATATGTGCTGTCGGGCATCGAGAAAAAAGAACCGGCCGCTCGAAGCTCAAAATGAGAAACGAACGCTTTAGTCCGGCGAAATTAAAGAGAGCAGTCTAATACAGCTACTCAAAACGGCGCAACCGCTAATTAGGCTGATGAATCCAGGGCGATCCATCGAAAAACCGGCTCATGATCCCGCGCGCCATAATTCTCTCGTATGTGCGGCCTTTTTTTTCGAGTGATTCGACCGCTTTTGTTTTTCTGATCGATATAGATGGTTGTGACCGGGAAATTGATCTGCCCCGAATTAAGATCGTACAGGAAGAACTCTCATGAGACGGAGGTTGGGAGATGCGCAACCACAACGAACAGATTCCGCTTATCGGAAACAGTCCAGCAATGACTGGAGTAAGACAGCAAATCAGGAAATATGCCCTCGCAGACTGCAATGTGCTCGTACTCGGGCCTAGTGGTACAGGAAAGGAACTGGTCGCAAGATCGATCCACAACCTCAGCAAGCGCTCGGCAGGACCATTTATCGCTGTGAATTGCGCTGCGCTGCCGGTCACTTTGGTTGAGAGCGAGTTGTTCGGTGTGGCAAAAGGGGCCTTTACACACGCGGTGCCCAGAATAGGGCGTTTTCAAGCCACGGGCGGGGGGACGATCTTTCTCGATGAAATAGGCGATACTCATCCCGAAGTCCAGGCGAAACTCCTAAGGGCACTCGAGGAAAGAGTGATCCAGAGGGTCGGCAGTAACACGGACATATCCGTCGACTGCCGGGTGGTCGCCGCGACGAATAGAGACCTGGATGCCGCCTGCAAGAATAGAACGTTTCGGGAGGATCTTTATCACAGGCTGGCTGTTGCGGTTTTACGCCTGCCCCCCCTAGGCGAGCGCACCGAAGACATTCCGCGTCTGGTCGAGCACTTCGTTGCGAAGCTCACGCTGAAGCTGTATGGTCAGGAGCGCGCCGCCCTGCGGGTCTCCGGTGAGGCCGTGCATGCCATAATGCGCTATTCTTTTCCAGGGAACGTGCGTGAACTGGAAAACGCGATCGAGTCGGCGATCCTCCTTTCTGATGGGGAAATCATCCGCGTCGAGCATCTTCCGGAAACTATCCGGGGTGTAGCGAAGCAAGATTGCGCTGCGTTAAATCCCCCCGGTGTGCCCCCTTCCCGGTTGCTTGAAGCGCTGACAGAAATCTTGCCAAGGGCTATTAGGATCGTGAGGGTTGAACATCTTGCCCGGTTTCTCTCCGAAACAGGTGGCCGTTGGTTCAGCCGGAAAGATTTCGAAGTTTTCTTGAGAGGGCAGGTGAGAGATGATATGAACAAGAATGCCTATGGGACGGCGGGTCGTTATTTGCGGGCGATAGTGTTGACAGGAGTTCTCGAACATAATGAGGGGAAGGCCAACAAAAGCCGGTTCCGTGTCTCGAAGCAGTACCTTGTGGAGAATTAGCTGCGTCTGTTGCGCCATCCTCATTATATGCGCTGCGGGCATGCTGATAGCCCGCCCCAAGCAGGAGGCCGATCCTGCCAGAGGCAAGGACCAGGGCGGTAAGGTCCTCCGGTTTGACGTTTTTTGTCCCATAGGTCCCCTGGACCCGAAACCACGTGAAAGCGACTGCGCCCTTATAGTGTTTAATTTCCTTTACAGCTACCTCTTTGCAATGAAGGGCAATGGGCAATTGGAGCCCGACCTCGCCGCCCGTTGGGACTACGATAAGGCAAGCTTCACCTGGACCATCCAGATTCGCGAGGGGGCGCAATTCCATGACGGAAGCTTGGTCACGGCCTCCGATGTAGCATATTCGCTGAGCCGCGACATGGAAATGGCTTTGCCATCCGAGTACTCCCTTCTTGATCGGATAACTTCGACAGACGAACGAATGATTTCTGTGCGTCTGAAAAAAGACGACCCTGTATTTCTCCAGAAAATTGCAGGGTTTCCAATTGTTAAACAACCGAAAACCGTTGACGCGGAGGATTCAAGGTATCCCATCGGGTCAGGACCGTTCCAATTTGAGTACCGAATCGGAAATTCCGAGATCGGCTTGGTCGCCAACGAACATTATTACCTCGGTCGGCCAGCCGTCGATAAGGTTGTTTTTTACTATCAGCCGGTCAAAGAGAGGTCCTGGGCAAGGCTTTTGGCCGGAGAGACGGATCTTGCTCTGGGAATCGAGCCTCAAGATTATCGGATAATGGAGCATTACGGAGACAGGTTCTTTTTCAGGACTGAAGTCGAGCCTTTTATCATTACGCTCCTTTATAACACACATGATATTTACCTAAGCGACTCCAGAGTCCGCATTGCTCTTTCCTGCGCTATCGACAGGGAGTACATCGTTCGCGTTATTCTGGGGGGAATGGGCGTGGTCCCGCCGGGTAACCTGGGCTATTATTGCTCTTTATTCGATTCGTCCCTCAAGCCGACGCCGTATGATCCTTCAAGGAGCATGCAACTCCTTCGTGAAGCGGGCTGGACGTACGATCCCCAGGGTCTCTATCTTCAAAAAGATGAGAAGCCTTTTGATCTGACCATTCTGTCCTTCGAGCAAAACAGGCTCCACGAGTCAATCGCACGGTACGTTCAGCTTTGCCTAAGCGATCTAGGCATCAGGGTTTATATTCAGCCGGTCCCTTTCGATGAACTCCTCCAAAGGTATTGGCGCAAAGCCGACTTCCAGGCGGCCATTACGGAATTCTCCGATGGCCCGAAGAGTTTGAACGATCCTTTGATCAATTTGCCCCTCCTGCAATGGCAGCGGCTGGTCGCGAATCCTCGGATCGCATGGATTGCCGATCGACTTAGCCAAGAGACAGACAGTTCGAGGAGAAAAGCTCTTTTGGATGAACTGAATTCTCTGCTGGATTCTTTTCAGCCCGCAACCTCCCTGGTCCAAAAGACTTCACTGGACGTTCTCTCCAAGCGATTTGTTCTGCCATGCGGGTTCTCGTATGGTTACAATTTCAAGCTCTGGCAAATCTTTCCTGCTCCCAGGTAAACGGCGCTTCTCCCACCTAAATGAAGTTCAGACTTTTATTTCTAAAGATCGACCACACGAGGATCATGTTCAATCTTTGCAGCTATATCCTCTAATGCCGCCCTTATGACTCGCAGGACGTTCCTATCGTCATTTCAGTGACTTATAAATAATTAATGCTTTCTCGCATCTGATGGCGCGGAACTAGCTCTTAATGATCGTCAAGGCTGTGCGGCCTTGGTTGGCTTTCAAATGTAAACGTCAACATCAAGAGCAACATCACAACAACACTTTCCAGAAGAGGAGAAGAAGATGATTACGGTAATGTCGGGAGATTTTGGAATTCGTCGTTCAGGCATGTTTTGCTGCCACGGTATGCCGGTTACAATGGTCTAGCCTGATATCTTTACGGCCTTGACCGGACCTGCCCCCGGGCGGCGTCATGCCGCTCGGGGCTTTCTTATCGGAGCATACTTCCATGCATACATATCATAAGAGCCGTTTCACCGTCGTAATAACCATTAGGTACGGCGACACGGAATGGGCCGCCGTCTATAATACCCTATCAGGGGCCTTCGTGCTCATTCCCCGCGAAGACTGGACTGCCCTCATCCATAACGGCGCTATCCGGTCCGACCCGGCAACGGTAGAGCACCTGCTTCAACAGGGCATTCTCGTAAAGGTCGGGACCGACGAGACCCTAGTCTACCAGAACTGGAGGCTGCAGCATGTCTACAGCCCCAGCACGATCAAGTCGAAGATGATCGTCTCGCGTCGGTGCAACATGCGGTGCAAATACTGTCTCATTGACAAGGAGTCGCGGGACATGAAGTCCGAGGTCGCCGGCGAAATCGACAAGTTCTTTCTCGGAGTCATCAGGGAAGCGCGCCCCCTTATGGTTTCCGATGAGGCCGGAGGGACAGAGACAATGCTCAATGCAGGGGTGCTCATCGAAAGCGCCACTAGGCGATTCCACTTCTGCCAGGGCCTAGGGATTCCTTACAACCTGAGCATGATCACAAACGGGACACTTCTCGATCGGCACACCATTGAACGGCTGATAGAGGTGGGGCTCGCCAGGGTTCGCGTGAGCGTCGCGGGGCCCGCCAGGATTCATGATGCGCTGAGGCCCTTTAAGGGGGGCGGCGGGACACACGGAATCATTATGCGGAACCTGGCCGCAATTTCCGGCCTTGTTCCCATCATGATCGAATGCCAGTACGACAGCGCCTCCAGGGATTATGAAGACGTTCCCGAGATGTTCGACGACTTCGACCTCTACGGCATTGCCGTCGATAGGGTGCGATTCTGCCCAATCCTGCGGACCCGGACCAACTCTCCATTTCAATCAGGGTTCGGGGACCCGCAAATCTACCTCTGCCTGATCGCTGAGGCGAAAAAGCGGGGCTACTCCCAGTTCGATCATACTCCATCGAACAGGTGCGCAGCCGATTTTCGCTACAACTATGTGTTCGATACGGGCGGCGAATTAATGCCTTGCCCCGCTCTCCAGGGAGGGGAACTCGCTTACGGGCATGCGCGAACAGGGATCGATTTCATAGCAGAATCGCAGCTTCTCATGCGTAAACTGCCCGACAAATGTCTCAATGATTGCAGCCTGCTGGGCGTCTGCGGGGGAGGTTGCCGAGCGCAGGCGCTCGTGACGGGAGGCGATTTCAACGGGATAGATTGCCGCTACGACACGCTCCTTGTTTTTCTCGAAGCCTACATAAGGGAAAAAGCCGAGGAAACACTCGCTTCGACAGGAGAAGAGGCTATAACGCACGACAGAAAGCCGGCCCCCGAAGCGTATCTAATCGGGGGTCGAATGTCGGAACACAGACAAAAACATCCCACGGACCGTTAGATCGTTTCAACTTTCTTTTGACGCGTGCTATCGCATGGGTTAGGCATGGAGGAGCACTTTTTCATGGGCCTATTGTTCTGGTCTTTTGCGCTGAATTATTCTATGTATTAACACCTCAGAAGCATTTTAGTCTGCAGGTCGCTCCGGCTTCTTCGCCGGAGGCTGGACGCAAAGCCAGGGGGTATCCCCGGAAGACAAATTCGTACAAGGGTGCCTTTTCGACATGGGATTTTTCAAGCGCCTGAAGATTTTCCCAAAGTTTTTGTTCTTTCTACTTCCCTTTCTTACCTTTGCAATCATAGTCACAAGCGTTGTCCTCTCTTATGTGAACTACGGCTTTTTCAATCGCAGTATCCACAGGGACTTTTCCGAGATACTCACCGCCTCGGCTGGTGAAATTCACCAGTACATGTCAAGTTCAATGAAAGGCATGGAGAGTCTGGCAGGGGTGCTGGCTGCCTGCAAGGCGGACAGTTATGTGAAGGAAATGGCCCTTGTAGCCTATCAGCTATCCCATCCCGAGTTCATCGCCCTCACACTCTTCACCCCCGAAGGCGAACAGATGTCATCCACCAGGCTGGTCGCCGCCTCCTTTCCGGCCGCTCGGGAGGAAGCATTCGAGAAGGCTCGGAAAGGCGAGATCGGCTATACCGGCACCCGGTTTACCAGGGATAACCTTCCTTACGCGTGCGTGGCAACGCCCCTTCAGAGCAGAGGCCAAGTGGCGGCAGTGCTCTGGGGCGAACTGAGCCTGAAATCGGTCTGGAACGTACTCGACAGAATCCGGGTTGGGAAAACCGGCAGGGTTTACATACTTGATTCTGCAGGGAGGTTTGTCATCCATCCCGATATGGACAAGGTAGTCCGCGGCGAATCAGCGGACCCTGGGATCGTGGGGGAACTCGCAAACGCTAGGGATGGGCCCCTCCAGTGGTACGATGAGAGCGACGGCCGAAGGTCTTACTGCCTCGGCGCCACAATCGCCGACCTCGATTGGTTGCTCGTGTTGACCCAGGATGAAGGCGAAACATATGCCTACCTGTATAGAAACATATTATGGACGGTCTTCGTCACGCTTTTTATATGCGCGATGGGGCCGCTCGTTTTGTGGGTGCCGGTCAAACACCTGCTGGGGCCTATCGAAAGGATGCATGAGCAGGCTCTGCGAATAGGCAAAGGTCACTTGGACCTGAGGATCGAAGTGGGATCTCTTGACGAGATCGGTGGGCTCAGTTCTGCCATCAATACGATGGCTGATTCATTGAAAGGCTTCATCCACAGGGAGGTCGAAATGACAAAGGAGCTGCTGCACTCAAAAAACCTTGCAACCTTGGGCGCCGCAGCCAGCAAGGTCACTCACGAGGTTGGAAACCTTCTGAACAATATTTCCTTAATCGTGTTGAACCTCAGGGCGCAGAGGCTCAGCCCGGAAACCGACGAGTCCGTGCAACTCCTTGAAAGGGAATCCGAGCGGGTGGCGACCTTTACAAAGAGCTTTCTCCAGTTTGCAAAGAAGCCGGAGTTGCGCCTCATGAAGGCATCCATTGAGAACACCTTTCATGACATTGTGGCTCTTTACAGCCAGGAAGCCGAGCTGCGGGGGGTTCGCTTTGAAATGGAATCGGATCCGGTCCTGCCCATGGTGCATATGGACGTGGGACTTATGCACCAGGTTCTCACCAACCTTGTGAAAAACAGCCTGGACGCAATGTCGGGACCTGGAGTCATCAGGATGGAAGGCTCGCTCGAAGGAGAGTTCCTTCAACTCGTGGTCCGGGACACGGGACCGGGAATAAGCCCAGATGTCCTGGAGCAGATATTCAATCCCTTTTACACAACCAAGGGAAGGAACGGCACAGGCCTGGGTCTATCGATATGCAAGACCATCCTCGAAGCGCACCATGGTTCCATCAAATGCTCGAGCGAGCCGGGAAAGTTTACAGCCTTCATCCTCAAACTGCCGCTTAAACAGCCTTGAGCGACCGCCGCCCGTTCAAAAAGGCTGGGCATGGGTCCGTAAGAGTATCAACGCGGATGACCGTTGACTTCAACCGGCAAAGACGAGAGGCATCTTCAAATTGCACTCGTGCACGCAATACGCACGCAAGAGAAAAGGGTTACAGAACCCATTCTGTAACCCTTTGATGTTCCTCATGGAGCTACGGGGAGTCGAACCCCGGACCTCTTGAATGCCATTCAAGCGCTCTCCCAACTGAGCTACAGCCCCGGAAAGCCGCCCGGCCAAAATCCCATTTCAGCCCTGCAGCCATCTGTTTGTGTATCTAATTTATCACAACCTGTCAATAGAAAGGCAAAAGTAAAAAAGCGAAAGTAAAAAGCGCCTCAGATCCGCCTTATCGCCCTCCGTCCCGGCGCTTCGCACAGTCCTCGGCACTCAGTCCGGGCGCCTGGCGCAGTCCCCCGCCCTCCGTCTCGCATTTCCCTTGACACCCGCCGGAACACCTGATTAGAATCCAACTTATGCCGGAGTGGTGGAACAGGTAGACGCGCTGGACTCAAAATCCAGTACCTGAAAGGGTGTGCGAGTTCGATTCTCGCCTCCGGCACTCACACTTTGGGCTTCGCCCGCTTTTTTAATTGCCTCACTTTGCCCGTAACAGAATTTGAATAGGGTCGGACAATGGGCCGGATGGCCGAAAATACAGGTGATAAGAGAGCAGGAGACAGGAGAGGTAACCTGCGGTTTACTGCTCAACTGCTCCGTTGCTGAAATAACGCCGCACTTCTTTGATCACATCGGAAAGCTCAGGCCGAGAGGTCTGAAGCACGCCCTCTCTCGTGTGTCTATGGTGGGGAAAGCTGTCAAGCTTCGTGAAATGGGGAACGTTATCGTACCGAAAAACAATATTATTGAGCGCATCTTGAAAATGGTATCGATAGCGCAGATGCTCTCTCTTTCCTCGCTCTACTATCACCGCCTCGCTCACCTCGAAGAGGTGCCCGCTTTGGAAGCGAATCCGTAGCTTCAAATTCAAACGATTGGCGCTGACAAATTCCTCCTGATAGCATTCAACATGGGCGCCTGCCAACGTCCGAACCGCCTGTTCGATATTCCGCAGATATCTATCCAGGATATCATGCGACATGTTGCTGCATGCTTTTTTCTATCTTCGACCGGATAGAAAGATAGTGCTCGTAGTCATTCGCCCATTCTACAAAATCAGCGGAATCCTCAAGTCGACCTTTTGAAAACCGGTCATAGAATTCCTCGGATTCAAGGCGATAATGATCTTCATACAAGCTTAGCCGTTTGGCCAGAGCGACGAGGGCATCCAATGGAGACCCATATTCGATCCGTTCTTTCCTCATAGCCCATCCTTTGGTCGAGTTCGCTGCGCATTTTGATTTCCTAATGATAGGGCAAATTACCCCCAAGTCCAATAATTTTGCGGTAATTTGTGTGGTAAAGCCCATCTTTTCAATCACGCCTGACGCTTTGCGCCTGCCTCAAAAGGAAGCATCAAACCCTCGAGATCACCGTGAGGCGTACGAGGCTAGGAACTCAGGGACTGAAAAGACACACCACCCGGAGGCTCCCTGAAAAACAATAAGGTACGCTACGCTCAAGGACATGCCAGACAAAGACCGGCCAGGACCAGGACTCTAACGATCCAGCAGCCAAGGCCCAGGCCGGTCTAAGCCTGGCATTATCCTTGAACCTCCGCATCAAAGAGCATTGAATGAAGGGCACTCCGCTCAGAATCTAGGGACTGGCTGAATCTCTAGGCATGGTTTACGCCCCTCGTACCCGTTTCCACCAGCCCCGGAGGACACCTTTCGAAAACTTTTTTCCAAAAACTGGACAGTGTTGTAAAGTATCGAGGAAAAGCATCGTCTGTCCCGAGTTACATGCATTGAACTAAGCAGAAGCGGAAGGGGCGATATGGCGAACAACTCAGATCCCGTATTAACACAATGGGTGGATCTTAAGGAGCGAGAATGTTTCCTACTCCATGGGGGACACCGCGATGACTTATTTTTCTTAGCAATGATGAAGAACATTCTGACAGTCTTCCCTGCCGATAAGCAAGATTCTGAAGAGACAGACGACTTCGCATCCGTTACGCTTATCCCATATCGGAATGACACCGCCTTTTTCGAAGTACGGTGCTACCTCTGTTACCTGATGCATTTTTGGTTTGCGAAGAATAAGCATGATCTCTGCCAACCAGTCTGCAAAGCTTTCAATAATCGATTTGTCGTGTTGTTCATTCAAATTTTCAAGGCTAAACACGTTAAAGCGGAGGACGTTTGGCAAACATTTGTTGAAAGATTTGAGTGCTATTCTGAGCTCGAAGGCAAAGAGTTTGGCAATCCGTATGGAGGGCAGTTCACTTACTTATTACAATGAATTCTGGCCTCAGAAGAAGGCGTGTTTAATAAATCATACGATGCATTTGGAAACGGACTAAATTTCTTTGCCTCAACATCTCTCACTCTCAGTTTAGGAAACTGGCTGACAGTAATGTATCCGGCGCTCATTGAGGTTTGGGAAAGGTTTTCGCAAGAATACGATGAATAGGTGGGGTGGGTACCGAAATGATCACGGAGGTGCTTGGGTTGAAGTCAATATCTAAAGATGTAGCCGTTAAGTTTTGTAAGCTATGTGACTGGACGTATATGGCTTGGGTAACTCATAAATACCTTTTCGACAAAAATGAGAACCCTGATGATACTATCGGCAAGATTCCATATTTTACGACAAGACTGTCTACTATAACTCAGGAGTATTGTTTACAGCAAATTTGTAAACTCCATGACCCCGCAATACAGGGTAATTGTATAAATCTCACAATTGATTACATGGTCCGATTTGGCGAATGGGGTTCCCAAGCAAGAGAAATTAAGGCCATACAGAAACGGTTGT